>CAZJOB010000063.1:4843-7257 GCA_964547435.1 uncultured Desulfatiglans sp.
GGAGGTTTCATGTTCCAGGGCGGAGTCAAAACACTGCATTTTTCTGACCCGGATGTTCAAAGAATAAACGCTGTTATAATTGATGAAGCGGAGAGGTTGAGCCGGCAGTATTACAATTGATGAACTCGTAAAAAGCCGATTTTCTTTGTTTGTCATTCCCCGGCTTGCCTGCCGGGTCGTAGCCTTGGCGTAGACTGGACCGGGGAATCCAGTGTTTTCAGATAGTAATTTATTACCGCCTGCGCGGGAAAGACGTTTTCGGGACTTCTTACGAATTCATCACAATTAGGAATACCCATAAATTGGGACAATCCTTTAGTATTCTAGTTGAAAATAAGTTATTGAATTTTTAAAGAGGATTATCCCGATTCACGATTTATTTGGCTGCATTCGCCTTGTTGGGAGCCGGATTTCGTTTACCCGATCAACTTTTTGCCGAGCAACCCAACTGCACAACCCAAGACTGCGCCAAACGCTGGTATCCAGTGTCTTCTCATTTTCGATTGCGGAGCAATATCCTGAAAGATGAGATACAAAATACCGCCGCTGGCGAAAGTCATGATGGCCCCTGTCGACCTGGCCTGATCCTGAAGGAAGAAATAACCCGAGCATGCTGCAAGCGGACCGAGCAGGCTTGCCCCTAGAAGAGACATGAGCGCAGCACGGGGTTTGGTTCCCGCTCCTGTTATCTCCCTGAAGGAGTTAAATCCTTCAGGCAGGTTTTGAGCGCCTATGAACGCGGCCAGTAACATGCCCAGTCTATGATCGCTTTCGAACACCGCGCCAAGAGCGAGCGCTTCAGGAAGAAAGTCCAAAAGCATCGCTATAAACTGAGCTTTAGTGCCGCCCTGTTTGCCAAGATATACGTCTAAAATGCAAAAAGAGAGCCCTCCGGCGCAAAAGGAGACGCCGAGGCTTATCGGACTCAGCACCATAATCCCTTGCGGCAGCAGAGCAAAAGCAACCGCGGCAATCAAAATTCCCCCACCGAAAGCGATTAAACCGTGAGAGAATTCACGCTTCGTTTCTGTATCTGCACTGCCTTCGACATATGCAATAACACCACCGACTAAAGCGGCTAAACCCGCCAGCCAGGAAGCTATAATTATGGTCGTTAATTCACTCATGTAATCTTGTTGTTCCCAACGCTCGTGAGATGACCCGAATCGAACCGGATCATAACATTTTATATTTTAATATCATACTCAAAATTATGCAGTAAATCAGGAATGTCCATTTTCGTATTCTGTCTCAGCCTATGGTTTCCACAAAATAAGCCTCATCCCACAGCCCTGCTGTCGCTTCAGATGATGTCATTATGTCATGCAATTTTTCAAGAACCGGCTTTTCTGATACCTGTTTGGTAATTCTCTAATTAGAAACCTTCATTTTCCTTCTATTAATTTATTTTAAATTAAGTTATTGAATTTTTAAAAAAGCGTCCCGGTTTACGGCTCAGGGCAGCGTGTATTTTTACGTTATCACCTGAAGCCGGGGATTAAAAGCCCCCTTATTGGCTTATATTTGGGGATCAAACAATTTTAATAACTCACTTTTATTACAAAACAATTTTGATTTTATTTTTTTTGGGGGGGGATTTTGGCAATATTGTTGAACTCGTAAAAAGTCAAATTTCCCCAGATGTCATTCCGCGACTTGATCGCGGAATCCAGTATTTTCAACTACTTATGGATTCCCGCCTTCGCGGGAATGACGATCTTTGGACTTTTTGCGAGACCGTCAATATTGCCTTTTTCCCCAAATAGGAATTTTACGGCCCGGATTATTATTTTTGATACTGCTATTTAGCCATTTAGGAAATGTTTCCTATTTGGCCAAATGGTGCCTCTACTATCCCATTTCAGCTTATAACCAACTGATATTCAATTGAAATTAGAGTTATTTATATATTGAAGGACGTGTCCCTGTTTATAACTGAGACCAAAAAACTGTTCAATCAAATCAGTTTTGAGAAGATCAATCAGGATATTGGCATCAGTTACAAGCAGGATCATGAAACCACTCTAACCTCCTTCTCGAAGTCATCTAATGTCTGATTAAAAAGTTCTGCTCCCTTACTTAAACTTATAATACGCTCGGCAACAGCATACATCACGAGCTGTTTAAATCGGTTCGCCTCTTCAATACCTTCATATTCTCCGGGTTCCGATTTTCTCCATCCGCTTTTGTTCACAAAAATATTGAATTGCAGGTAAACATTCTCAGAAATGATTTTAAGGTGAAAGGCCCTGGCCATAATGGCCTGCATGGATACGCCATAAAGACCTTTTATCTTCATCAACTCCCATTCGGTAATCCTGCTGCGCCGTTTCCACAGCTCTTCAAACATCACCTCTCTTGGAAGAAGCAGGGCACCTGCAAATGCGTGGCATAATTTTTCATGGGATTCGCAC
>CAZJOB010000063.1:7317-13033 GCA_964547435.1 uncultured Desulfatiglans sp.
AAATCAAGGAGAAGATGCGCCAGTTCATGGGCAATTGTAAACCTTTTACGAACCGGTTCACTTTCTTTAAAAACGGCAATAACAGGTATCTTTTCCCCTGCAACAAGGCCTGAAAGTCCATCAAACTGCTGATCTGCTTCAACTTCAAATATTTTAAACCCTTTATCCTCCAAAAGCTCGATTAAGTTGGGAATAGGGCCGCTTCCAAGTTTCCACTTTTTCCGGATTTCCGCAGCAGCATTTTCAACATCTTCGAAACTTTTGATCTTGTTTTTAGAAACAGGATTTTTAAATGAAGTATTGATATCCAGGATTTCTTCAATTTCAAGGTGTTTTCGCACAAATTCAATGGTCTGATATTTAATCCGGTCTTCTTCTTTTTTGGGTAACCTTGATCGTTTCCGGAATTCTATGCCTTCGACCGCGATATCAGAAGAGCGAAAGAAAAAATCCACCTTAACACCAAGGGCATTCGCAAGGGCAAGCAACACATCACTTCCGGGATTTATCTTACCTTTTTCATACTTGCTGATTGCCTGTTTAGTGACAATAGATCCTGCCTTCTGGGCTAGAGCATCTAAACTTAAACCCGCTATTTTCCTGGCAGCACTTAATCTTTCCCCAAAATTATTTATCATGGCAGCACCTCCATGGTTGACAATTTTACCATTATGACCTATTTTGTCAACCAGCATGTGAAGTAAGACTAATTATGCGTTTTGCATGCAAAACATCACTTTTCCCCTGTCAGCTTCTTATTAAGGAGGTGCTGTAATGGAACGTGATATCTTTTATAACACAGATAAAATAACACGAACCGAGCAGGATAAACTTCTTCGTAAAGCATACTCCCTGTGTAATGAATGGTGGTTTGACAAGCTTGATTGCAGTGTGAGCTTTGCGCGGCAAAGAATAAAAGATATCTCTTTCGAAGACGCGATGAGTCATTTTGTTGATGGGGCGTTAATGAATATCATTCACCGGCGTGCAGTAATACCCATAGACGATCCCCCTTATCTGGAAATTTCTTTCCGCTCCATGGAGCATCCTGTTGACTATTTCCTCTGGATTATAGTCGACTTGAAATACAAAGATGAATTTATCAAAGGATTAGTCACACGATAGCCAGCAGGTTGGGTTAAGCGAAGCTAACCCAACTAACCCAACAGATGCTGTTCCTGAACACCCTGGCACGCTAAAGCTTCATGCGACGGCGGCTGCCTTCAGCCTAACCCCTACCCCCTTTTAATCCTTGAATCGTGCTTCAAATACCGGATCAGTAAAAAATCAAAAGCTTACACCTATGCTATTTGCTCAAGCCATAAATTATCTCTTGTAACGTCTTTTTTGCCTTCAAAAAACTCAATATAGTCCCATTTTACAGGGCCAAAATAACACTTATGCTCATTATTTCAATCAGTTGTCGTGGTCCGGCCCCATCTTCACAAGCAGGACACCCTAAAGCCATAAAAGGTCCAATGTCAAGACAACCCCGGTTTTTCTTTGACTGTATGATTAAAATCCGATTTTACCCGCTATTTACCGACTATATATTTTTGATAACCAGTTAATTTAACAGCCATATTTTGTTTTTTATTTTCTATTTACAACTTTTGGCAATGTTGCCAAAAGTTGTAAATAGGGTGCTTAAACCCGGATTTTTTTGCTATTTAGCGGATTTGCTGATACTGGCATTTCCGCTAAATGGTGCCGCTACTATCCCATTTCAGCTTATAACCAACTGATATTCAATTGAAATTAGAGTTATTTATATATTGAAGGACGTCCCTGTTCCCATAGAACGCCTTAAGATATTTTGGGATAATAAATTGTATTTGTAAGATAAATAAATTCAAAGGGAACGTCCCGGAATCACATTTGATAATGTCGGGAATATCTCTGTGATGAATATATGCACTTCTTGCCCGCCAAAAAGCATCTAACAGCCTATTGATATAACGTGGTGTTTAACGTTTTCAGGCGACACCAATTATTCCCAAACAGGCACTCTGTTCAGGGGGTAGCACTACCCTGACACTGTAAGGATCGCTGGTTCAATCCTCAGTCGTGCCTACCAGAAAAGAAGGCTGAAAAGCTAATACGATAGCGGAGGGGTTGCAGTTCATTTCACAGCCCCTTTTTTTGTCGTCTGTTATGCTCCTAGAAAAAGTGCGGCTCGCTTTAGACAAGCCGCCGCGAATCTGGCTCCACGTTTATACGCCTACCGGAGTAAAGCACTTTTTCCCACACACTCTCTTGGTTTTACATGTATCGTCCTGCGCAGTGCACCAACTCTCGGAAACTTTCTGTCCGGCACACGCTCTGGTAGGCTTGCTAACAGCAACCTTCTTCCCTTCCTTTAGCACCTTTGCTTTCATTGGCTCCCTCCTTTATTATTTTGTCCCTGTACCTCATCAACAGCACATCCTTCAATCTGAACCTGACGTCGTTACAGTGTTCCATCAGGCCGCTGTGAACAACACTGTAGGGGCATCCTCCCATACAGATCGGCAGATATTTGCAGACAACACATCGCTTATCTTCGAATGGGTCGTAGGATAGCCACCTGACATAATTGTCGTTGAACTCGCCACTGAAGACAGTGCCGACCCTCTGGCTTTTGACGCCGACGCTGTTCCAGCACTTAGCCACGTTGCCCTGCGCATCTATCACGAAACTATCCAGGCAGTCAGCAGTGCAGTAATTTGTGAACGCCTTCGGCAAGATCAGCAGGTCAAAACCTTTCTTGGCTCCTTCGCGGCAAAGATCGACGTACACGCTCGCAAATTCCCTGCTGGTGAAGCAATGTGCGAGAATGTCCCTGCACTTTTCGGTGAAGGGTTCCACTTTGGTTATCGTGATATCAATCTGGTTTTTTAGCCCTGCTTCATCGAGAGCGTCCAGAAGTTCCGGTACCTGCCTGTAGTTGCGCTTGTCTATGTTCACGCGCACGATTACTTTTTTGAACAGCGCAACGGTTTGCTTGAGGTTTTTCAACAGCACCTCAAAGGTCTCCCCGCCGTTTCTGAGCGGCCGGCGGGCGTCGTGGATATGTCGGGGGCCGTCTATGGTTACCTGCCATGTCCCCACACGCATATTCCGGACCAGCCTTTTAGCGGTCTTCGAGTCCATTAGGTATCCGTTTGAAATAATATCAGCGTGATACTGCGCTCCCAGCGTCTCGCACAATGAGATGAACTTCGCCGAAAGTTTTTCCATTCCCTCCCGGTTAAGGAGCGGTTCTCCCCCATACCAGGTTATGCCGAGCGAGCTTTTGCCTTTCATCCGTAAAAGCACAAAATTGTATATACCGTCGATAAGTCGCGGGGTAAGCCGGGTGCCGCTAGATTCCTCAAAACAGTAATCGCATGCGAAGTTACAGGCCAGCGTGGGGGTGATAGTAAGTCCCAGGGAATCAGAGGAAAACCGGCCTGTCCGGTTTCGGATTTTCAGTTCCGCCAGTTCGTTTTTCGTCTCCTCCACGATAAGTCCGTTGTTTTTGAGTGTTTTTACCAGGGGCTTAAGTTCTTCCTCGAATGTATCTTTGCCTCTGATATTTTGTATAAAGTCCAGCGTTTCCTGGTCGACCTCGATAAAGGCGTCGCAGAAGCTGTTATAGATGTATCGTACCCCGCGGTCTTCTATCGTGATATTATATTCGGAGGGTTTCATCGGTAATCTCAAGCATCCTTTTTCCGGGTTGAGTTGGTAAGAATTCCTTTTTTGAGTAGTGTAGTATATGGAGGTGGGCGTTGTATGTCAATATGAAATCACCCCATCATATTGCAGTTTCTTTTAATAGTACCATAAGGTTAAATCGGTGAAGTGAATCCTTAGTTTTTAAGAATGCCTAGCGTATTAATTGGGCCAATCCATGAAATATTGACTTTAGATTAAGTTACAGATTTGTTGTTTCTTCCCCATGCCCATACAATCAAAAATAGACATTACTCCAGGCATCCTTCATCATTTTAATCCTTTGATACCAACGGATACTCGGTGTAACAAGCTACAGCCTCAGCCGGGAAATTGGGCCTTACCCTGTCCGGGGTAAGCAGATCGGTTTTAAGGGGTAAGGCGGTTGTGGAAGAAGTGAATCTTATGGTATTAGAGAAATAATGTCATTATGTCATGGTTCCCTTTGTCCTATGGTTATTGAGCGAAAGAAGCAAATCTTCAATTTCAGTATTATTTAGTAAGCCCATATCAAGCATTATTTCCCCAAGATATCTGTGAGGGGCCTGTTCGATATCTTCTTTCATTTGTAGTGACACTGCCATTCCAAGCTGGCGTTCTGTTACATATCCTTTTTTCAGAGCTAATAATCCAAATCGAATGTTTTCATTATTATTTGTCATACAATCACACCAAACCTTATCTCATTATCTATTTCAACCATGATAAGTTACATCCCCTTTCGTATGTCTTTATTATAGATTCATTTAAATTCAATTTTGTGAAGTCTTTTTTCCATTGTATCAGGTTCTCCGATTTTTTCAGCGAGAATTTCCTGCTTTCCAGGCAATGATAAAAGTCATTTGATAATAAAATTCATATCCATAATGTTGGCCTATTCATGTTTCCCATTTTCGATTCCCATGGCTCGTAATGGCGGGCATTCCAATTCTTTGTGCACCCACTAAAAGTTATAAAATTTATTCTTGACTTAACAGATCTTTCCGGTAACACTTCATATATATAAACTCTATGATTTATAGGCAAACCGGAAAAGTGTTAAGTTGCGGAGATATTATCTCGCATGACATTCCCTTGAACAATAAATAAATTGATAGCATTACTGACCCTTGAATTAATAACAGAATCTAACAATAATATTGCATTGAGGATGAAAAATGGACCGGAAACCAAGCTATGAAGAATTAGAGCAAAAAATCAAAGATCTCGAAAAACTCTTATTAAAGCGGGAAGAAGATGAATTGAAGCTGCTTAAAGAAATAGGTGCATTGGTGCGGATTGAAAAATACTACAATGCCATGATGCAGAATTCTGAAGACTATATGGTAATATGCGACAGCGATGGGATTCCCCAGGCCTTCAATGAAAGTTATAAAAAGATGGGGGAAGCGATATTAAAAACCGAGATTAAACCCGGCATGCAGCCGTATAAGCTTTCGGGGAAGCCTGAAATTATAGAGTACTGGGAAGCACTGCAGCGCAGGGCATTAAATGGAAATAAATTTTTAGCGGAATTCTTTGATAAAGAGAGCAGACAATATTTTGAAACCTTATTTTGCCCCATTAAGGAAGGGAAAAAAGTAACAGGATTTACAGAAATTACGCGAAATGTAACTGACCGGAAACTTGCAGAGAATAAGCAGAAGGAACTTCAGGCACAGCTGTCTAACGCCCTGGAAATAGCACATCTGGGTCCCTGGGAATATGATCCGGCCAAGGACCTTTTCACTTTTAATGATTATTTCTACAAAGTATTGCATACTACAGCCGAGGAAGCCGGCGGATATGTAATGACATCAGAAGAATATGCAAGGCGATTTATCCATCCTGACGATATTCATCGCCTCGCAGAAGAAGGCCGGAAAGCAGTTGAGACAAAGGACCCACATTACAGTCATCAACTGGAACATAGAATTATCTTTGCTGATGGCAATGTGGGTTATATTACTGTCCGGATTTTCATAGCCAAGGACGAAAACGGCAAGACTGTCAAGACTTATGGTGTGAATCAGGATATAAC
>CAZJOB010000064.1:0-3260 GCA_964547435.1 uncultured Desulfatiglans sp.
TGGAGTTCTTTTAAAGGGTGCTTGGGGCGCAGGTAAAACTTGGTTTATAAAAAAATATATAAAAAAAATTGAGGAGCAGAAGAAAAAATGTATTTACGTAAGCCTTTATGGGGTAGCAACAACAAGTGAAATAGAAGATCTTTTCTTTCAACAATTACATCCTATCTTATCCTCTAAAGGGATGGAGCTTACCAGTAAAATTTTGAAAGGTGTCTTGAAAGCAACTATAAAATTCGACTTAGATGGAGATGGTAAAGACGATGGTGCCGTTGGAGCACAAATTCCAGATGTAAATCTTCCTGACTACTTAAAAGATACTGGAAATTGCATTTTGATTTTTGACGATCTTGAACGATGCAAAATGGATATTGATAATATATTGGGTTATATAAACCATTTCGTCGAACATCAAGGTCTGAAAGCAATAATCATTGCCAACGAAGAGGAGTTAATTAAAAAAGAAAAAAAGAAAGAAGACGAGAACGATAGTGGCTATAGGAATATAAAGGAAAAACTCATTGGAAAAACTTTTCAAGTCGTTGCTGATTTAGACAATGCAATAGATGAATTTATATCAAGCACCGAAGATGAAAATGCAAGTCAGTTTCTCAAAAGAAATACTGAATTAATCAAACAATTATACAATTTGTCTACCTATGAAAATTTACGGAACTTGAAACAATCTCTGTGGGATTTTGAGAGAATATATGCATCGCTCCCAGATGCTGCGAAAGAAATAGAAGGTCTTTTGTGTGATATCCTTAGTTTATTACTGGCGTATTCGTTTGAATTACGTTGTGGAAAAATATTACCTGAAGAAATAATCAAGTTCAGGGCTGAGTATTATTCGGGGCTTTTCTCTAACAAGAAAAATATAGAAGAAAGCAAAATCAACAAAATAATAAAGAAATATTCTGAAAAAACTCCACTACATGACCCAATTCCAAACGAACATTTTTGGCGAATATTTTTTGATAAGGGGTATGCTGACGAAAAATTAATCGAGGAATCTCTTAATAAAAGCAAATATTTTAAAGACGATCAGACTCCCAACTGGGTTAAGCTATGGCACTTACTTGAACTAAGCGATGAAGAGTTCGAGAAGGTTTTTAAAGAGGTCACATCAGAGTTCCAAAGTCGTGCCTATATAGATATTGGCGTCATAAAACATGTTGCAGGCCTATTTTTATGGCTATCCGATATTGGCATTAGCAATACTGAGAAAGATGCGGTTTTGAAGTCTGCCAAGGAGTATGTAGATTTTATTAAAAAAGAAGGGAAGCTTTCTTTTGAGGAAAGACAGAGAGTATTATCACGCGAAAGAGAATCGTATTCAGGATTATGCTTTTTGGGCACTGAATTTCAGGAATTCCAGGAGCTATGTAACTATATAGAGAAATGTCAACTCAAAGCCAAAATAGATAGTATGCCTGGTGCAGGGAAAGAGCTTTTGGATATTATGGTAAAAGATGTTTTAAGATTTTGTAGAATGATCCATCTTTGCAACTCTGAAGATCAAATTTATTACGAAACACCAATTTTAAAATATGTACCACCGGAAGATTTTTTTGCTGCTTATTTCAAATTGCCACCTGATGACCGAAGATCTGTAATTTTTGCATTAGATGAGCGTTACAAATTCGAAAATATTAATCAAAATCTTCTCGAAGAAATTGAATGGCTCAAAACCATTAAAGTTCTTTTTGAAAAAGAAGCTCAGGCACGGCAGGGGAAAGTGAGTGGGTATGTTCTTCGTTCGGCTGTGGACTCTTATTTAAACAAAATAGTCGAAAAATTGGAGAAAGGCCGACACACTCAGGATTAATTTTAAAATAAAAGTATAAATATGCGCTTTCAAAGACATCAAAAGTTGAAAATCCCTCATGGAAGTACAATTGTGTGGCGCTACATGAGTATTGAAAAATTTTTAGATTTGCTTACACATAAGAGACTTTTTTTTACAAATGCAGCAAATTTTACGGACGGGTATGAAGCAAGTCTGCCACCAAATATAATAAAATCGAAAAGAAAAAAACTAGTTTCACAGGGATTATCTGGCCGTGATCTAGAAGAAGAAATTGCTATTTTCGAATTAAATAACCGGCCAATGCGAGAATTGACTTTAGTTAACTGCTGGTCAATTGGGCGTCATGAATCATATGCTTTATGGAAAATCTATTTAAGGGGTGGAAAAGCAGGCGTAGCGATTAGGAGTAATTTTAGCCACGTAAAAAAAGTATAATAGCCGGGAATAATCCTTTTCCAGAGGATATCTATTCAGGCATAGTCCAGTATAAAGATTATTTTCCTGAAAATGAATTAAGTCGTTTTAGTTTAATAACTACAAAAAGAGAATTTTATGAATATGAACAAGAACTGCGACTATTTATTCTTCACTACCCAAAATCCGAAGGAGGTCAAAAAACCCCTTATAAACTGAGTACAGGCAGATATGTTAAGGTAGACCTTGACTTGATGATAGATCAAATTTATCTATCCCCTTTTGTAGCGCCATGGTTCGGTGATTCTCTTAATATTATTTTAAGTAAGGTTTCACCACAGTTGGCATCAAAACTTACTATGTCATCAATTAGAGACCAATAAAACATCGCGCTTTACTAGAAAATGTGTTCCGCCTTGCGCCACACATTCCTGTAAGCTTATCAACTTGCATTCAGGAATCTTAAAAACTAACAGCGTCCTGGTTTTCTAAAGGATAAAGCATGAATTTACCTGACAGGATCAAAAGATTAATCGAGACGTTCGATAACAATCTGGAATCGTATAAAAAAGGCATTTACAATGAAACCCAGGCGCGGCGGGAATTCATTGATCCCTTTTTGAAAAACTGGGCTGGGATATAGCCAACAGACAGGCAGATAGATCAACTCGTGTATGAATTATATGATCTAACAGAGGAAGAAATAAAAATTGTGGAATCAGAAAGCTGATAATAGGAGACAAAATGTCGGATAATACTGTTGCACCGGACGTAATCGATTATTGATCCTATAATGAAATGGAGGTGACTCATATCCCGAGCGTCCATTCTGGCACGGGCGAAATCGGTTTTCGGGTGAGTACATGCATTGATAAAAAATACAGGACAACAAACACATGCACTCCGGACCGCTTACACGCTGAGCGTTCCGGCATCCGGTGAAACGGAACATTAACACCATGATTTCAAAAGAACAAATCACAAATTTAACAGGAAATCAAATTCACCCTATTACAAAGGCACTGGAATATTGGACAGA
>CAZJOB010000064.1:3270-13012 GCA_964547435.1 uncultured Desulfatiglans sp.
AAATTCAGCACGATTCAATGTCTTTATTGATCGTTATCAAGATAAAATACGGAAAAAATGTACCAGCGCTAATTCCTTTGAAGACTTAGAGGATATAAAATTTGAGTTGGAAATTCCTTACTTATTTCTTTTGGATCAAAGGTTCGAAGTTGAATATGAGAAACGTTTTCCAGACATGCGCCGGTCACCAGATTTTTCGGTTACCTTTGATAGACATATCGTTTTTAATGTTGAAGTTAAACGTATTCGACAGGCAGATTTAGGGCAAAGATTTGATAAATGGACGGAGGAGGTCGTAAATAGGATTGGCAAGATACCATCAAATCTTGGATTCAGCCTTGATATGGCAAATATAGATGAGACAGCCGATTTTTTGGAACAATTAGAGTCAAAAAAAGAGGTAATAATTACCATTCACTGTGAATTCGTTGATACTTATGGTATCAATATTTCAATATTGTGAAATTCTACAATCCGGACGATGATAAGTTCATTGAATGTGCAGTAGCCAGTAAATGCAGGATTATTATCAGTGGCGATAAGCATCTGTTAAACCTCACAGGATATGGCGGGATTGAGATTTTAAAACCAAGATATTTCGTTGACAAATATCTCTAAAATCAATTAATGGGGGTAAAGACAATGCATAAAGATTATAATGATAGAGGCGTAAAATTTTTATAATGACAAATTTAACGATGCCAAATCATTGATTGATAAAAGAGGATGCTGTTAGGTTATAAATTTGCATTATGGAAAATCTCATATCTTTACAACAAATAATTGAGAACGAATATTTCATTCTCTGTCCGTTCCTAACAACAGACCAATTTATTTCCTATTGTAAAGACAGATCGATAAACACCTCCAGAAAACAGCTTGAACAATTTGAAAAACTTAATATTTTCAAACCAATTGCACGTGTAAAAATTCCTAAAATTAAAATTAAGATTGAATATATCGAAAATGGTCGAAGATACAAAGACCTAGGCATTCTAAACGATGATGAAAAATGGGAAGGCGATACCAAAGAGGAGTATGCGCATTTTTGGTTTGATAAAAAATATGCAATGAATTGGCTGGAAGAAAAAATTTTGTGGGAACCATCGTCTTGCGGATTTCAGGATTGGGAAAGCTTCCATGACAACGATCATCATGAATTTATTATAAGCTATTACTCAATTTTTCAATGCTACACTTTGTACAATATAATTCTAAGTACAAAAATGGAACTTCATGCGGAATGGTGGTGTACTTATTCAGAAAAAGATATCGCGAATTTGGTTGAACAAATATCTAAATGGGCGAAAAGCAGAATTGATTCCCTCAAGGATAAAGGGACAAGGGGCGAAGTTGTTCCGATAATTTGCCAGGTATTATCAAATCGTTTTTTTCCTAAAACGCAAACGGATCGAAGAACTATAACTCTTTCAATTTCTGGTCATTACCATGGTTGGGATTGGTATAAATATTGCCGGCAATGGGATTCAAATGCCGTATTAAAAGAACTCGGTCTGTCTATAGACAAAATTTTGAAAATACATGAGTTGCTTACAATGGATGCACGGTGGGCAGACCCATTGGAACGCTGGTATGGATTAATAAATTTTATCTCGTTGGAACAAAAGAAAAAATTAAAAGGGAAAGCTTTGCTTTCCCAGTTAATATACTCAATGGAGCATATGATCCGTTTATTCTATGAGGAATTAACTGACAAAAATCTATACCCTCCTGACGAAAATATTGGTTGGAAAAAGGATATTTATTATGGAGAAGGAGTTACAGATAACAATTTGCAATATCTTGAGTTTCTAACCAATCAATATCACCTTAACCCAAGACCCAAATTAATACTTATTGTTGAAGGAAATGGCGAGGAGGAACAAATCCCAAGACTTGCAAAAGAACTATATGGACTTTCGTTCCCAAATCTTGGTATCGAAATCGTTAATATTGGTGGCATTGCAGGATTTACCGGGAAAAAGAAGCTCGACCGTTATGGAGCATTAGAAAAATTTATTGATCATTACCATAACAGGCAAACAATTGTATTTGTGGTTCTTGATAAAGAGGGACGGACCGAAACTATCAGGAACAAGCTTATTAATGCTCAGTCGAAGTATTATAATAATCGGTTTGTAACAAAGGCTGAGTATATTCACCTCTGGGAACATAGAACAATTGAATTCGAGAATTTTTCAAATGAAGAAATTGCTAAAGCTATGTCGGAAATAAATCGGGGTCAATATATCTTTACACCTCTCGATGTAGAGAGGTGTAAACAAGAGTTTAAGACGAAAGAATCGGATCATTTAAGTAAACTTTTCAGGGAAAAAACTGGATATAATTTACAAAAAACTGCTTTATTGAAGACACTGTTTGACATTATCATAATAAATCATCAGAATGAATTTAATTCGAAGAAAGAACCAATTAGACCAATCACAAAATTATTAAGTAAGATAATTAAACTCGCATCTATGAATCACCAGCCGACCTGTATTGCGACATGGCAAAGGAATCAAGAGTCCGGCTACGTTGGAGATATAAAAAGATGAGGATCATATGACTCGCCCAAAAAGGGCCTAAATCAAATAAACTCGAACCTGTCCATAAAGCAGCCAGCCGGATATCGGTCAGACAATAAAAAAGTAGGACATAAAACATGAATGTACCTGACAGGCTTAAAAAATTAATTGAGACATTTGATAACAATCTGGAATCGTATAAAAAAGGCATTTACAATGAAACCCAGGTACGGCGGGAATTCATTGATCCCTTTTTTGAGGGACTGGGCTGGGATGTAGCCAACAAACAGGGCTATGCCGAAGCCTACAAAGACGTTATTCATGAAGACGCCATCAAAGTCGGCGGCGTTACCAAGGCACCGGATTACTGCTTCCGGATCGGTGGCGTACGCAAATTTTTTCTGGAAGCAAAAAAGCCATCCATCAATATCCATGAAGACATCCAACCTGCCTATCAGTTGCGACGCTATGGCTGGAGCGCCAAGCTGCCGTTGAGCATTTTGACTGATTTCGAAGAGCTTGCAGTTTACGACTGCCGGGTAAAGCCTTTAAAGACCGACAAGGTTTCCCATTCCCGCATCCTTTATCTCAGATACACCGATTATGAGGCACGGTGGGAAGAAATCTCCGGCATCTTTTCCAGTGATGCAATCCTGAAAGGCTCCTTTGACAAATACATCGAAAAAAAATTAAAAAAATATGTTGACAATGATTACCCGTGTAATCGATAATACGATTACGCGCGTAATCATATTGAAAGGAGGTAAAATGGATCAAATACCTGCAATCTCGGAAGCTGAACATCAGGTGATGAAAGTCATCTGGAACAGTCATCCTGCTACTGCTTCGGAGATTATCGACGTCTTGATTAATAGGACCGACTGGAAACCCAAGACAATCAAGACACTTATTAACCGGCTTTTAACAAAAGGCGCTATCGGATTTGAAAAATCCGGCAGAGAATATGTTTATTTTCCTATCATTAAAGAGGCTGATTTTGTAAAGACCGAAAGCCGCATATTCGTCAAGCGAATTTTCGACGGAGCATTGAAGCCAATGCTTGTTTCAATGGTGGAAAATGAAGACTTAACCCTGGATGACCTGGATGAACTCAGGGAATATATCATGGAGAAAAAAAAGGGAAAATAATCATGGGAGATTTATCCTTTGATACATCAGCAGTGCTCAGTTGGCTTTTTGATTTATCAACATATATCAGCATATTAATCTGTCTGATCATTTTCATAAAAGCTGTCAGCAGAGGAAAGATGCCCGCATGGTGGACACATGGTTTATGGCTGCTGCTGATCATCCGCATGATTATCCCATGGGACATTGCGACCCCGCTGAGCATTTTCAATCTTTTTCCGGCGGCAACGGCCAGTGATGCATACATGCCTTTTTTAATGGAGCAGGTGGTTTCATTGCCATTTTTTGAAAAAACATCTTCAACCGCGTCGCTGGATAAAATATTGCTTTTTGTCTGGCTTGCAGGAATCCTGTTTTTCGGCATTGCCATCCTTTATAAAAATATCAGGTTCTGGCTTGCTGTAAGGAATGTTCCAGCCTTAACCGATAATTCAGTGCTTGCCGTTTTAGAGGAATGCCGTGTCTTGCTGACAACCGGAAGGGATGTAAAAGTTATAGTAACAGACAGGGTAAAGAGTCCTGCACTTTTCGGCTATTTAAAACCAAGATTATTATTGCCCCATGATTTTCTTGATTCCCTTGGAAAAGATGAATTACGTTGCGTTTTTTTACATGAACTGGTGCATCTGAAGAATCATGATATATTCATTTCGTGGCTGATGTCTGTTCTGCAGGTAATTCACTGGTTCAATCCGCTTATATGGTATGCCTTTCATACCATGAGGGTTGATCAGGAGGTTGCCTGTGATGCCTATGTACTGTCACGAATCGGCAAGGTAAAACCGGCGGACTATGCCTGTGCCATTGTTGATATACTTGAGCGTTTTATCCAGAATCGTCAATTGCCTTCTTTAGCCGGGATCATTGAAAACAAATCACAAATAAGAAGGAGAATTGCTATGATAATGAATTTTAAAAGACACACAAATAAGATGACGATTTTTTCGATTCTTATACTTTTTGCGGTAGGGCTTGTATTTTTTACAAGTTCCAGCGGATTGTCAGGCGAGAATGAGGCTGAAGAAGTTTTTGTGACACCATTTAACCTGTATGAAGCGGATCAGGTTTATAAACTGAATGAAATTGATGCGCCACCGCAGGTTATGCTCGCTATACCCCCGGCATATCCTTTTAAAGCAAAAGAAGAAAAAATAACCGGAAAAGTTGTCCTGCAATTTATTGTTGATACCCAGGGGTGGGCATGCGAACCTGAGATAATCAGCGCCGAGCCGGAAGGTGTTTTTGAAGAGGCGGCGCTTGACGCCCTGGCCGAATACAGGTTCAAACCCGCTGAAAAGGATGGCAAGGCAGTTGCCTGCTTTGTCAGACTGCCGGTAAAATTTGAGCTGGAGCCTGAACAGGCAAAATAGGTTGTTATTTAGCGAGTAAACAATCAGAACCTGAGTATATTTGAACATTATGGGGGCGGAATACTTTCTGCCCCCATATTTTTTTATTATATTTTCTGGCATTGCCTGCGGCATCAGCTGCAAGCATGGCATCATACAACTTCCGGGGGGTCATCAGTCCGGCTTCATGGTGCACAGGCTGCTGGGGATCACAGGCCTTTTCAGCCGCCAACATAAGATAGTCCTGATCAACATTGCCCAGGCCAATGTCGGCAAGAGTGGTCGGAAGGCCCACATCCTCGCAGAATGAAAAAACAGTGTCCGATTCTTCCATGGGTGAGTCAGTTAACTGAAGCCCGGCCAGCACGCCAAAGGCAACCTTTTCACCATGATAGAATGAATGGGTCTCTTTCAGAGAGGTCAAACCATTGTGAATTGAATGGGCCGCGGCAAGACCCGCACTTTCAAAACCTATTCCGCTCAATAGAATATTTGCCTCAACAATGCGCTCAAAGGCCGGAGTTATAGCGTTTCTTTCATTTGCAGCCTTTGCGGCCGGCCCATATGACAAAACTGTTTCATAGCAGAATCTTGCAATACTGAGCCCAACTGCCGTGCCGTAACCGCCGCACTCGTTCATTGATCTGGTGCGGTCGCATGACCTTGCCTCAAACCATGTTGACAGGGCATCCCCCATTCCGGCTACCAGAAAACGTGTTGGCGCCGCCGCTATAATACCGGTATCAACCAGGACTGCTGCCGGGTTTGTTTTCTGATAGTGCACTGAGTCAAATGCCCCCTCATTGGTGTACATTACCGCGCATCCGCTGCACGGGGCGTCTGTCGAAGCTATAGTGGGAATGATTATTACCGGTATACCCGCCCTGTCTGCCGCGATTTTTGCCGTGTCAATAGTCTTTCCGCCACCCATGCCGACAAGAACATCCACATTTTTTTCACTGATTATTGAGGACAGGCGAGTCACTTCCTTTTCGCAGCACTCACCCTCGAATATTTCAACAGGAATAGAACCTGCCTTGAGGTCCACGCCGCACTGAGGAATAACCTTTTCCCCTACAGTGGGTGACGCGAACACCAGACCCTGTGTACCGAGCAGCTTTATGAGTTGGGGCAATTCTTCTATCGCGCCCATGCCCTGTATGTACTTGCCTGGAAAAACCGCCTTATTGAACATATATTCCCCCTGCTGCTGATCGGTTTCTTGACCAGTCCTTTAAAGTTTCCTGGTATTTTATGAATAATATCAGTGATGAGGATGATACTACAGTTAATAAGCATTTATTTCAAATAGATTTACCATCAAAGGCATAGAATAAACATATACGTTTTGACATACATTTTTATGTCTATTATTATAGCTATAACATTTCACATAGTAGAGGTAGGTTATGAAAAACATACAAATGACTCTGGAAGATGATTTAGTAGAAGATGTTGATCGTGTCTCAAAACAACTGAATATCAACCGTTCTGCATTTACGCGGAAAGCTCTTCGGGAGGCGCTTTCCAGGTATAAAATAGAAGAAATGGAACGCGCTCATTCTCAGGGTTACAAACAGCACCCTGTAAATACTGATGAGTTTTCAGTCTGGAAAGATGAACAGGAATGGGGTGACGAATGAAACACGGTGAAATAAGATGGTATAAATTTATAAACCCGGATAAAAAGAGACCTGTATTAATACTAACCCGTAATTCCATAATTGAATATCTTGATGAAATTACTATTGCACCTGTTACCGGCACTATCCGAAACATACCATCGGAGGTATACCTTGCAGAGGCAGATGGCATGCCAAGAGAATGCGCTGTAAACTGTGATCATTTACAGACTGTATCAAAAAGTAAAATTGGGACACTGATTACATCTCTGGGCCCTGTCAAAATGGGTGCTGTTGGAAAGGCAATAAGATTTGCCCTGGATATATGATTTTTAAATTGGGTAATATTGGATTTTCATGAAAGCTGCATTATTTTGAATCTGCAATATGGTGGGGTGATTTCAGATTGACACACAAGGCCGAACTCCATATTCTTCATGCCTAAAAAAGGGAATTCTTATCAACTCAACGATCGGGCCTATGGTTTATGAAATAATTTCAATTTTCTACATTACCCTTCCCTCAAACCAGAACCCAACCGGCTGCATTAATCCTCCCATACCCTGTCTACTTTCAGGTAATAATCAAAGCTGGTATCACTGGTAATAATTTTCATATCTTCACACAAGGCTGTGGCGATAATAAATCTATCAAAGGGATCTTTGTGTTTTTCATGTACTTCAAGTGTTTGATAATAAAGGATATGTGAATTCTTTACAGGGATTGTATCAATACCTGCCTGCCTGGTGAGGTTAATAATATTCTTGAGTCCAATCGGTATGTTTAACTTTCCAATATTGATTTTGATGGCCATTTCCCAAAATGAGATCTGGCTGATATAAATATTAGACTCCGGTGAAGTATAAATTTCAAAGGCCTTTTTTGCGATCCTATCTTCGTAACCGCAGCCCAAAAATATCAAGACATGCGTATCGATCAGGTACTTCATTCATATTCCTTCATTTCTTCAAGAGGATCATCGAATGTGGTCATGTCTATGTCACAATTAAAAAATCCTGTTTTCCTTAACGCGGGTTTAACTTCTTCTATAGGTGCAAACTGGAGGATGGGTTCACCGTTTTTCGCGATGATAACCTTCTCACCCTCTAAAAACCGTGCAACTAACTTTGAAAAATTTGTTTTGGCTTCATGAATATTTACAATCATTTTATTCATCTCCATAGTAGACTAAGTAAAATGGACTAACCAAACTATAGCTGTAATGTTGCCCATTGTCAATGATCTATTGTTTACAATACAGATGTATAAAGGAGCGTCAACAGATTATCCTTCAAGCATCTTGGCCTGTGGCCTATCGAGAGACTCAAGGCCGAACGAGATCGAAAAGCAAGACATCCTCCCAAGGCAGCGATACTGGAAAAAACATTTGAATGCGATATCGGCTATTCTTCCTCACAACTTCTTCCAGATTCTGAAAAGTGGCTTTATGCAGACCCTGAGTATTTCTCCGAGGCGTAGGCGGGAATCCAGTGTTTTCGAATATAAAGACGCTATCCGCTACATAGACATAAAACAAAATCCACCATCAAATTTTTCTTTTCAACAAAAACAGGATAAAGCGCGCAATCTTGACAAAGGTCCTTGTTGACAATATCATATATCAACTGTTTAAAAAGACACTAATTATCATTCAGAGGAAAAATGGCAGTGCAGGCAATAAAAATAGACACCTCTTCCGAAGCAGGATCAAAATATGAATTAAGCCCTGTTTCGCCCCGCGTTGCGAGGATACGCGAAATATACCGCACCGCCAGGCCGCGAGTCTGCACGGCGCGTTATAAGATCGTAACCGAATTTTATCAGGAAAACCCTCAGTTACAGGGGATCTTAAAGAGGGCGAAGAACTTCAAAAATCTGTGTGAAAAGCTCCCTGTTCTTATCAATGAGGATGAGGTCATTGTCGGCTGGCAGGCGACTTCCTACCGGGCCTGCGCCCTGTATCCTGAAATATCATTCAAATGGTTTATGGATGAACTGAGGGCAGGTACGATACCCAGGCGGGATACGGACCCCTATGATATTGATGATGCCGACGCGGAATATTTGCTCGCGACCGGAGACTACTGGGAAAAAGAATGCCTTAGCGCAAAGGTGGACGAGTATATCCCGCCCGGATATTTCAAGGCCGAGGGCAACGGGGTCTCCACCTTCGGTACAAAGTACACATGCACATCGCCGGTCGGCCATTTTGTGGCCGATTTTGAAAAGGCGATAAACAGGGGATTTGGCGCTATAAAGGCGGAAGCACAGTCAAAAATGGATGAGATGGAAGGAAATATGCAGGGAGACAGTGTGTACAGGTACCACTTCTACCGGTCCATTGCCATCGTCTGTGAGGGCCTTATCATACTGTCAAAGAGATATGCCGGGGCATGTGCAGAACTCGCTTCAAAGGAAAAGGACCCCGCAAGGAAAACCGAACTGAATGAGATGGCCGAATGCCTTGACAGAATAATGGAAAACCCGTGCGGTTCCTTTCATGAAGCTATTCAGTGCATGTATCTGTACCAGATGTGCCTGTGCATGGACGGCCAGCAGCACGGCATCAGCTTTGGCCGTGTTGATCAGTATCTGGGCAAATTTTACGATAGAGACATTTCCTCGGGAAAGATTACCCATGAAAGAGCGCAGGAATTGATGGACCTGTTTTACCTGAAGGTCGCGGAAATGAACAAGATCTGGCCGGAAATGGCCACCCTTTCAAGTCCGGGATACACCAGCGGTCAGCTTATGACACTCGGGGGTGTGACAAAGGATGGCAGGGATGCCACAAACGCGGTGACATACATGATGTTGCAGTCTGCAGGCCGCCTTGTTCTTCATGATCCTCCGCAGTCGCTTCGCATTCATAAAGACACGCCTGTGGAACTCTGGGAAGCGGCCATTGAAACCACGCAAATAGCCGGCGGAGTCCCCACCTTCGAAAACGACGATGTCATAATCGCCAGCCTTTTAAAGCGGGGCTTTACACTTGAGGATGCCCGCAACTACTCACCCATAGGCTGTGTTGAGCCCGGCGGCAACGGCAACGACTGGCCCGCCTGCGGTGGAACCGGCAGCATGTCCTACATTA
>CAZJOB010000065.1:0-12986 GCA_964547435.1 uncultured Desulfatiglans sp.
CTGGTATATGATTTTAACAAAAGCCTTAATTAAACATGGAGTATAATCAAAATGGCTATGGATTTAACAAAAGTTTTGGATCAGGTAGGTCGGGAAAAGGGCGTTGAAAGGGAGACACTGATAAGCACTCTTGAAGAGGCTGTACGTGCAGCGGCCAGAAAAAAATACGGGCAGAATTATGATCTCGAAATAAGCTTTAATGAAGAGATGGGCGAAATAGAAATATTTGAGTTTAAGGAAGTGGTTGATAATGTCACAAATGAGAATCTTGAAATCTCCCTTCAGAATGCCATAGAAATCGATCCTGATGCGGTTATAGGAGACAGTCTGGGCATAAAAATGGATACTGATGACCTTGGAAGAGTGGCCGCTCAATCGGCAAAACAGGTCATTATGCAGAGACTCAGAGAGGCCGAAAGAAATAATGTCTTTGATGATTTCAAGGATAGAAGGGGAGAGATTGTACACGGCGTTGTACAGAGGTTCGATAAAGGCGCCATTATAGTCAACCTGGGCAGGACTGAGGCTGAACTCCCGGTAAAGGAACAGATACCTAAAGAGACATACAGGCAGGGAGACAGGATCAGGGCATATGTCCTTGAAGTCAGACAATTCAGCAGAGGGCCGCAGATAATCTTATCCCGCACTCATCCGAATTTTTTATCCGTTCTTTTTGAGAATGAGGTTCCTGAAATAGCGGAAGGAATCGTAAATATTGTACAGGTAGCCAGAGAACCCGGAAGCAGGGCAAAAATCGCGGTTACTTCAAAAGACAGTGATGTCGATCCTGTAGGCGCCTGTGTCGGAATGAAGGGCTCAAGAGTGCAGGCTGTAGTGCAGGAACTGAAAGGGGAAAAGATAGATATCGTAACATGGGATTCTGATCCTGCAAAATTTATATGCAATGCCCTGGCCCCTGCAGACATAATAAGGGTTATTGTCGATGAATCAAATCATTCCATGGGTGTTGTCGTACCGGATGACCAGCTTTCGCTTGCCATTGGCAGGAAAGGTCAGAATGTAAGACTTGCGTCAAAGATATCGGGCTGGAGTCTGGATGTTACCAGCGAATCGGAATACAATAATAATCTCAAGGAAGCCTATAAATCGTTATTAAGCATCGATGGAGTGGGCGAAGCAACCGCCACAAGTCTATATCAGGAAGGTTACAGATCGGTTGAAGATATTGCATCTTCTTCCGTGACAGACCTGATGAATATAAAGGGAACAAGTGAAGAAAAGGCTTCGAAGATGATTGAGTCGGCTAAGGAAGCTCTAAGTTCCGGCAATTCCGCGCAGGATGATAATAACAGGAAAGAAGCAGATGAACCGGGGAGCAGCACAAACGGCGGGAAGCAGTAGGTATCATTTTTTTAAGGAACAGGACAGGAAAGGTTTTGGGGGATTAGATGGCTAAAGTTAGGCTCTATGAGTTGGCCAAAGATTTGAATATGGATAGTAAACAGCTTGTTGAAAAACTGAAAACTGGCGGTATGGTCATTAAGAATTATATGAGCACGCTGGATGAATCCGAACAGAAAAAGGCCAGAGAAATAGTCAACGGTGTTACGTCGGAAGTGGTTGAAGAGAAAAGGATAAAACAAAACGTAATACGCCGTCGCAAGAAGGTGGTCCAGGTCGAAAAAGCGGAACATGAAACTGAGGAAGAAAAAGAGGATGAATTAGAAACCGCTGAAAAGGCGGTCGAACCTTCAACTGAAGTCAAAGAAGAAATGTCTTTTCCTTTTGATGAGAAAGAAGTCGCCAGGGAAGAGGAACCTTCTCCTGAAATGGAAACAGAGACTGTAGAGGAAGAAGTTGAGGAAAAAGGGCCTGAAAAAGTCGAGGCTGAAAAAGTTCATGAAAAACCAAAGTCAAAAAAGGTTAAAATAAAGTCAAAGGATACCCCTGCCAAGATTATAAAAAGACCAGAGGAAGGCCCGCTAAAAGATGTTCTCACCAGGAAGAAAACTGAAGAACCGCCGGCAGAAAAAATTGCCGAGAAGGTTGTGTCTGTTGAACCTGAAATCACTGCTGAACCTCCTGCCTCAGATACAAAAGAGAAGCCCCATAAGAAAAAGAAGGGTAAGAAAAAAAGCGAAAAAAAAGTGGATGACGATATGATTCGTCTGCGTCACCGCAAACTGGAGGTTTTTGAAAGGGCGGATCTTTATGAAGACAGAAGACCCAGGCTGAAGGAAAAAAAGACCGGCAAAAAGTCCAAGGAAACAGTAAAAGGACTCAGACATACCGAGATAACAACACCCAAAGCGATAAAGAGAAGACTAAAGGTGCAGGAGAATGTAACCGTGTCTGAATTGGCCAGGGCCATGGGTACCAAGGCAGTTGAATTGATCAAAAAGCTTATGACTCTGGGTACAATGGCAAATATCAATATGGCTATAGATTTCGAAACCGCCTCAGTGGTGGCGGATGATTTCGGGTATGAGCTTGAACTGGACAATTTCAAGATTGAAACCATGCTGGATGAGGCCGAAGACAGCAGCCCTGATGATCTTAAACCGAGACCCCCCGTTGTTACAATAATGGGGCATGTGGATCACGGAAAGACTTCCCTTCTGGACTATATAAGACAATCCAATATCATTGGAGGTGAATCAGGGGGAATTACTCAGCATATCGGGGCCTATTATGTGGAAACAAAGGGCGGGGATATTGCCTTTCTTGACACTCCGGGGCATGAGGCATTTACGGCCATGAGGGCGAGAGGCGCGAAAGTAACTGATATCATTATCCTTGTTGTAGCAGCGGATGACGGGGTAATGCCGCAGACAAAGGAGGCTATCAATCACGCCAGGGCAGCAAATATACCTATAATAGTGGCGATTAATAAAATAGACAAACCCGAGGCAAATCCTGACAAGGTAACAAGAGAACTTGCGGATCTCAACCTGGTGCCTGAAGATTGGGGAGGAGATACTATATTTGGTAAGATCTCGGCAAAAACAGGTGAAGGGGTCAAGGAATTGATGGAACTTATCCTTCTTCAATCTGAGATGCTTGAGCTGAAAGCCAATCCCGATAAACCTGCTAAGGGAACAATTATTGAGGCCAAACTCGACAAGAGCAAGGGTTCGCTGGCTACGGTCCTTATTCAGGAAGGGACACTTTATCAAAGCGATTATTTTATATGCGGTGAAAATTATGGCAGGGTGCGCGCCATGTTGAACAATCGGGGTAAAAAGATGGAAAAGGCGACGCCTTCCGTACCGGTCGAGATATACGGAATATCAGGAGTTCCGATGGCCGGAGACAAGTTTTATGTGGTAAAGGATGAAAAAATAGCCAGGCAGATAGTGGATCATCGTTTGGCAAAAATAAAAGAAAAAGAGAGAACAAAGAGCGATATCGTAAGCCTTGATGACCTTTATGAGAAAATAAAGGAAGGGGCTATAAAGGAACTCAATATAATTATAAAGGCCGATGTCCAGGGATCAATTGAAGCATTATCCGAGTCTCTGAATAAGCTGGGAACTGATGAGGTAAAAATAAGAATAATTCATGCCTCAACCGGTGCAATTACCGAATCGGATGTAATGCTGGCCTCGGCATCAGCAGCTATTATTATAGGATTTAGAGTAAGAGCCAATCCGAGGGTGGTGCATTTAGCCGAAAAAGAGAACATCGATATTCGTTATTATGATGTTATATACAACCTGATTGAGGATATTAAAAATGCCATGGCCGGATTGCTGGATCCTATCTTAAAGGAGAATGTTATAGGCCGGGTGGATGTAAAAGAGGTATTCAGTGTTCCCAAGGTAGGTAAAATCGCCGGGTGCTATGTGACAGATGGTCATATAGAAAGAAATGCAAAGGTTCGCCTTCTTAGAGATGATGTTGTGGTGTTTGACGGAAAAATATCTTCTCTCAGAAGGTTTCAGAATGATGTTAAAGATGTACAGTCAGGTTATGAATGCGGAATAGGCATTGAATCATATCATGACATAAAACCGGGAGATGTCTTGGAGGTATATCAGGTAGAGGAAATAAAAGCGGAATTGTAAATATGGTTATCGGCGCCATGACAATCGAACTGTTTCTGCATGACAATCATTCCCTTAAAGGAAAGAGGAAAATAGTCAAGAGCATGATAGGAAAGGTAAAGCATAGATTTAATGTGGCTATTGCAGAGACAGGATCAAACGATAAGTGGCAGAAGATTGAACTGGGAATCAGCACAGTGGGAAATGACAGACGTCATGTAGACTCCTCACTGGCAAATGTGCTTTCTTTTCTTGAATCACTTTACCTGGCAGAAATAATTGATTCGAAGATGGAAATTATAAATATATAAATACACGGTATAAGGTACACGGTTTAGGGTGTAAGGTTTTCCCGTATACCGTAAACCGTGGACCGTATACCGTATATCATATACCGGGAAGTAAATGTTAACAGGAAAACGCACCGAAAAAGTGGGGGAACAGGTTCTCAGGATTATTGCGGATCTTTTAATGGAAAAGGTCCGGGATCCGAGGATTGAAGGAGTTACTCTCACGGGGGTCAATCTCTCTAATGACCTCAAACAGGCCAGAGTATTTTTCAGCATAATCGGACAGCAGAGAGAAATAAATAATGCCTTAACCGGCCTGGAGAGTGCAAAGGGGTATATAAAAAAACAGATGGGACTTCGGTCCAGTTTTCGATATGTGCCTGATATTGTATTTGAATATGATTCCACCCTTGAGACCGGAGACAGGATTGAGAAACTGATAAAGAAGATAAATGAAGAATGAAAGGATCGGATACAAGACGTGAGCGAGAAAACACATCGATCTCAGACGGGATTATTCTTGCGGATAAGGCTGAAGGAGAGAGCTCTTATGATGTGGTGAGGCGGTTTAAGAAGATACTCAATCAAAAAAAAATCGGACACGCCGGGACTCTGGATCCTTTTGCTACCGGCCTGTTGATAATCCTTGTTGGGCAGGGAACCAAGTTGTCACCCTATATTATGGCCGGCAGGAAAAAATATTCGGCGACAATAGAAATGGGAGTAGAAACAGACACCCTTGATCCGACAGGACGCATTGTGAGGGAACTGCCTGTGCCGAAGCTGGAATTGAAAGATGTACTGGACATTGCCCGGTTTTTTACCGGTGAAATTGAACAGACTCCTCCGGCTTATTCGGCTGTGAATTTCAGGGGTGAAAGGGCATACAGACTGGCGCGCAGAGGCGAAAAAATTGAATTATGCGGGCGAAAGGTGAATATCTATTCAATAGATGTCAGGTCTGTTGAATTGCCGTTTATTTCTCTTGAAATATGTTGTTCGAGCGGAACCTATATCAGGAGTCTGGCGTCAGAGATCGGATTAAGAGCGGGCACTGTTGCACATTTAAAAGAGTTGAGAAGAATATCAAGCGGAATATTCTCTGTTGACAGCGCTGTACGATATGGTGACATTGATTCCTCTGATGTGCCTGAAAAGATATTGAGGAGCTTTCTTGATCTTAGGGACGCCCTTCCGGATATGGCGGTATCCAGTCTGGAAAGGGATGTGTCCATGAAAATAAGGAACGGATGTATTCCGGAATGGGATGTCCTGAGAAAAAACGCTTCTTTTCCGAATATTTACGAGGGGAGCATCAAACTGGTTGATGAATCATCTCTCGTGGCAATAATGGAGGTTGGTCATCTGCATGAAAATGAAAAAAACTGGTTAAAAAAAATCAGAGTATTTAATTAATAAAAAAAGTATATTGAAATTATAAATAACCTAATTTTAAGGAGGAATTGAAAGTGGTTTTAACTACGGAAGCCAAAAAAGAGATAATAGAGAAGTTTAAGCTGCACGGAAAGGACACCGGGTCTCCGGAAGTTCAGATAGCGCTTTTAAGCAACAGGATCAACTATCTTACGGAGCATTTCAAGGTTCATAAAAAGGACCATCATTCGAGAAGGGGACTGCTGAAACTGGTCGGGCAGAGAAGAAAGCTTTTAAATTATCTGAAAAAATCAGATCTGAACAGGTATCAGCAGATCATAAAGGAATTAGGGATTCGTAAATAGTCTAACAATGCAGCAAAACCCAATTCCCCTTAGGTCGAGAATCCTGAGAGCCGGATTCGGGCTTGAGATCATGAAAGGATTGAAAAATGATAAAGATATCAACAATAGAAGTAAATGGAAATAATCTGTCCATAGAGACAGGCCGTATAGCCAAGCAGGCCAGCGGTTCCGTCGTGGTTACCTATGGTGAGACGGTAGTGCTTGTAACGGCAGTCTCAACCGATGAGGTTCGGGAAGGGACAGATTTTCTTCCCTTGTCGGTGGAATACAAGGAAATGTCTTATGCCGGAGGAAAATTCCCCGGCAACTATTTCCGAAGAGACATGGGCAGACCGGGAGAAACAGAAACACTCACTGCCAGGCTGATAGACAGACCTTTGCGCCCTCTTTTTCCCGAAAATTATTATAATGAGATACAGATCATAGCCAGTGTCCTCTCAACAGACAGGGAAAACGATGCCGATGTGCTGGCAATTCTGGGCGCATCCGCGGCGCTTGAGGTATCTGATATACCGTTCAATGGCCCCATAGCCGCTGTAAGGGTAGGCAGACTGGACGGCGAATTCGTTATCAATCCAACATTGTCCCAGCAGGAAGAGAGCGACATCAATCTTATCGTCGCCGGTAACAGGACCGCAGTGGTAATGGTTGAGGGCGGATCTGATTTTGTATCCGAATCGGATGTGATAGACGCGATTTTTTTCGGGCATCAGGCGATTCAGCCCATGCTTGACATGCAGATTGAATTAAAAAATGAGGTTGGTAAACCGAAAAGAGAGGTTCCTTTAAAAGAAGGAGATGAAGACCTTGAGAACAAGATAAGAGAAATCGCTGTCCCCCTTCTTAACGAAGTTATATCAACATCCGATAAACAGTTGCGTCAGGCAAAGAGGTCTCATGTTTTTGAAACCGCCATGGAAAATCTGCCGGAGGAATATGAAGCCAAAGGCGGAAAGATCAAGGAATTTATTCACGATCTTGAGCGAAAGATGGTGCGTAAAATGATGCTTGATGACGGGAAAAGGATTGACGGCCGTTCTTTTAATGAAGTCAGGCCCATAGAATGCCTTGTGGGAGTTCTCCCGCGCGTTCACGGGTCGGCCCTTTTTACCAGGGGTGAAACCCAGGCCATGGTGTTGACAACACTGGGAACCGAGATGGATGAACAGAGACTGGACACCATATATGGCAATGTCTTTAGAAATTTCATTCTGCATTACAATTTTCCTCCCTACTGCGTGGGTGAGGCCAAAAGGCTTTCAGGCCCCAGCAGAAGAGAAATAGGACACGGCGCTCTGGCAAGAAGGGCGCTTTTACCGGTGATTCCTAAAAAAGAGGAATTCCAGTACGCTATAAGGGTTGTTTCGGAGATACTCGAGTCAAACGGATCATCATCAATGGCAAGCGTTTGCGGGGGTTCTCTCTCTCTTATGGACGCAGGGGTGCCGGTTAAAAGCGCGGTCGCCGGGGTGGCCATGGGATTGGTGTCGGATGGTGTAAAAACAGTTATTTTGACGGATATTATTGGTGATGAAGACCATTATGGAGATATGGATTTTAAGGTCACAGGAACTGCCGACGGAATAACCGCACTGCAAATGGATATAAAAATTGATGGTGTCACAAGAGAAATAATGGAAAAGGCGCTTGCCCAGGCAAAGGATGGGCGACTGCATATACTTGAAAAGATGAATGAAGCAATCCCGCGGCACAGAAGTGAGGTATCGGAATATGCTCCGATTATTACGAGACTCAAGATAAAACAGGAAAAGATAAAGATACTGATCGGTCCTGGCGGAAAGATGATTAAAGAGATCAGCGCGAAGACCGATTCATCGATAAATGTCGATGACGATGGAAATGTTGTTGTTTCATCTCCTGATATAGTTGCTTCAAAGGCGGCTGTTGATATGATCAATGCGATTATCCAGGAGGCGGAAGTAGGCAAACTCTATACGGGCAAGGTAAGAAAGATAATGGATTTCGGAGCCTTTGTTGAAATACTTCCGGGCACGGACGGACTGATTCACATCTCTCAGCTTGATAAAGAGAGGGTCAACAAGGTTACTGATGTGCTTAAAGAAGGAGATGAAGTCCTGGTAAAGGTCATTGATGTTGACAGGAATGGCAAGATCGCCCTTTCAAGGAAGGCCGCGCTGGGCGAAAGTCTTAAAGATGTATAACAAAACGGAGCTTTTAAACGGCGTAAGAATAATAACTGAAAAGCTGGATCAATTCAGGTCTGTTTCTCTCGGAATATGGGTCGCCGCTGGTTCGAGGGATGAAGATGATAAATGCAACGGAATTTCGCATTTTATTGAGCACATGCTTTTCAAGGGCACCGGCGCCCGTGACAGTCTTACTATAGCCAAGGAACTTGATGCTATAGGAGGTCTCTCAAATGCCTTTACCTGCAAGGAATATACATGCTTTCATTCAAAGGTGCTTAAAAAGCACTTTGTCCTTCTCGCGGATATATTGTCCGATATTTTTCTGAATTCAGCCTTTGAACCGCAGGATATAGACAGGGAAAGGCAGGTTATTCTTCAGGAAATAGGCATGGTTGAGGATTCTCCTGAAGAATTTGTTCATGAATTGTTCAGTAACCTGTTTCATAAAGATCATCCGCTCGGGCTTCCGATACTGGGGACGGTTGAATCAATCTCTTTGATCAACAGGGAAATGCTGCTTGATCATATGAAGAGGTTCTATGGTCCGGACAGGATCATAATAACTGCCACAGGCGATATTGACCATGATAACATAGTAGAATTTTTCAGGCCGTTATTTGAATCCATTGAACCTGTAAAAAACAGGCAATCAAACAATCCTCCTGAAAACAGATCAAATATTCTGTGTGTTCAAAGATCCCTTGAACAAACCCAGATATGCATAGGCGGCATAGCTCCGTCACTTTCAAGTGAGATCAGGTTTTCTGTTGCCCTTTTGAATATCATACTGGGCGGTAATATGAGCTCAAGGCTTTTTCAGGAGATCAGAGAAAAAAGAGGACTTGCCTATTCGATATATTCTTTTTTGTCGGCATATATGGATGCCGGAATACTGGGAATCTATCTCGCTACTGATCCTCAGAATGTGAATGAGGCCATTAAAGTCGTTAACAGGGAAATTGTCAGGATACAGAACGGTGAGGTATCACAAAAAGACCTGGATGCAGCAAGGGAACATCTTGCAGGAGGCATCCTTATCAGCTCTGAAAGCACAGATTCCAGGATGATGCGTCTGGCGAAAAACGAGTTTGTCTTTCACCGGTATATTGAATATGACGAACTGATCGGGGACCTGGAGAAAGTCACCATTGACCAGATAATTCAATGCGCAAAAGACGCCTTCTCTTCAGGAAGGGTAACTATCACGACACTGGGGTCATTTAAAGAAGAAGATCTGGATCTTGATGAAAATCCGTTTTTCTGATGGTTTTAAAATTGGATCATATAACCCTGAAATTTAAACGTCTTGGCAACAACCGGGATCTACCCATGCCTGTCTATGAAACGGACGGTTCTTCGGGCATGGATATCAGGGCTTCGGTTGATGAACCTGTTATACTCAAGCCCGGAGAAATCAGGCTGATACCTACGGGACTCTCGGTATCGATTCCTGCCGGGTATGAAGGACAGATAAGACCCCGAAGCGGACTGGCCCTGAAACATGGAATAGGCATGGTCAACAGCCCCGGAACCATTGACTCCGATTACAGGGGAGAGATAGGTATAATAATCATAAACTGGGGCGCCGGGCCTTTCACCATTCGAAGAGGCGACAGGATAGCCCAGATGGTAATAACCAGGGTTCGCCGGGCGGAAATTCTTGAAGTTGAGGATCTGTCTTCCACTGACAGGGGTGATGGCGGGTTCGGGCATAGCGGAATAAGTTAAGGCTTTTTTATGCGTTTTTCAGTTCTTGCCTCGGGCAGCAGGGGAAATGCCTGTTATATTGAAACGGATAATACCAATATCCTTATTGATGCAGGATTAAGCTGCAGGGAGATAGTAAGACGTCTTGATATGATAAATGTCAGGGCGGAGCGTTTTGATGCACTGGTTATAACCCATGAACATAATGATCATATCAGGGGCGCGGGCGCTGTTTCACGCAGATTCAATACCCCGTTGCTGCTGAACAGTGCTACCTTTAGGCAGGGAACCAGAGTTCTCGGAAACATATCTTCCCCCATTACACTCAAGACAGGCCATTCAATAATAATTAATGATATTGTAGTCGATACCTTTACAAAATGCCATGACGCCGTTGATCCAATGGGTTTGATTATTTCCTCAAACGGGGCGCGTCTGGGAATAATAACCGATCTGGGGAGAAGCACTCAGCTTGTTGCAGATCGTTTAAGAGAATGCAACGCGGTGTTGATTGAGTTTAATCATGATTCTGAAATGCTTGATAAAGGGCCATATCCCCTTTCCCTGAAAAGGAGAATTAAAGGATCTGAGGGGCATCTCTCCAATCAGCAGGCGGGTGAATTATTAAAAGCCATAGCCCATAAAGGCATAAAGATTGTAATTCTTGCGCATATAAGTGAAAAGAACAATCTCCCTGAAAAGGCGCTTGAAGCGGCTCAAACGGCACTTAAGGAAGCTGGAATCAGCGAAGTGCCGGTTTATGTCAGCAGCCAGGATAAACCGGGTCCGCTTATGGAGATTTAAAAATACGGTATAAGGTTTACGGTATGAGGTATAGGGTGGAATAATCGTTTTTTTAAGAAGATAGTTTTAATGACCGACATAACTGAAATTGAACATATTCGAATACCTGATCCTGCCTTGAATGTCGTACTTTACCAGCCGGAGATACCGGCAAACACAGGTAATATAGCCCGGTTATGCGGCGCCGCCATGATCAGGCTGCATCTTATTCATCCGCTGGGTTTCAGGATTGATAACAAACATCTTAAGAGGGCGGGCCTGGATTACTGGCATGAAGTGGATATTGTGCAGCACGCGAGTTTTGAAGAATTTATTGGCGAAAACAGGGATATTGAGAGGCGGATTCATTCATACAGCAGATTTGCCGAACCCGATTACACGAAAGCGGAAGTAGGGCGCGGTGATTACCTGCTGTTCGGTCAGGAGACTGCGGGCCTCCCTGTTGAGTTGAGAGAAAAATACCCGTGTTACAGGGTCCCTGTTATGGGACGTGTGCGAAGTCTCAATCTGTCAACAACAGTGGGAATTGTAGTCTATCATTATCTGTACAGGATGGGGCAATTCTAATTATTCAGCAACGCACATATCTCATAACCATAAAGCTCAAACTGCCATCTCTTTAACAGGCCGTCTTTGTTGAGTTCCAGCGGAGTTATCGGAAATAAACCCGCAAGAGCCTGAATTTGATTGTTATTGCAGACCAGGGACATATCGATGCCGATCTTTTGGGCATACTTTTGCCTCCAGTCCTTTAACGCCTTTATCCTTTCTGATACAGCCTGAGACGGCGGAATGCTGTCGTTCCTGGGAAAGGCCGGCAGATCATCTTCAGGAATATCAATGGCTTTTTTGATCCTTTTGATCAGTTCTTTTCCCATTGAACGAATCTGAGCGTGGCTCAGAGATTTAATTTCCTCCATTCTTGCAGGAGGATTCTGAACGATCTGCATAATCTGTTCATTTCTCATTATCTTGAATGGCGGACGGTCTTTTCTTTCCGCAATCTCTTCCCTGAAGGCAAGAATGTTTTCAAGCAACGCAAGATCACGTGAAGAAAGCTTTCCTGCTCCTTTAAACCGCATGAACAGGGGGTTATTGTTGGGAGGAGATGGACGCACCTTACTGAGCAATTCGCATTCCTCCCACACCCATGAAAGGCGCCCATTTAACTGAAGCTGTTTTTCAAGCACATCGCACAGGGTAAGAAGATAACATGTATCATGGACTGCGTATGATAACATGCCATTTGAAAGGGGCCTCCCGGACCAGTCTCTTTTCTGGTATTTTTTTTCAAGGCTGATATTAAAGATATCTTTCAAAAGATTTGCCAGACTTGTACCTGAATAGCCGAGGAATCTCGCTGCCACCTGCGTGTCAAACATGTTTTTAACCCTTATTCGAAAATCCCTGTAAAGAGAGCGAATATCATAATCAGCGCCGTGGAATACCTTTTTTATTGACGAGTTATTGAAGACCGGTTCAAGAGGAGAGAGATCTTTTATCAAAAGCGGATCAATAAGCAGGTTGTAATCACGCGTGGATATCTGAATCAGGCAGACCTTTTCCCGGTAATGGAACATGGAATCCGCCTCAAGATCCACACCAATGACCGTTTCTTTTAAAAGTCTTTCCGCCGCCTTTGATAATGTTTCAGGATCAGTAACAAGGCTGTAGGACTGCGTTATCTGTTTCAAATGCAAAGGTTCCTTTCTAAATGTGTCACATAATAGCCGGATGACACATAAATTACAAGTGTAACGACTTTATATTGTCAAAACACAAGATAAGATTAATGAAAATGATGCCCCAATCCAGAAGACGATCTTTTATGGAGAAAATAAACTGGGATGTACGTTTGTCAGGAATCATCGGGGCCAGGGGAACCGGAAAAACCACCATCCTTCTTCAGCGTATTGCGGATGAAGGTGCTTCTGATAACAGGCATCTCTATATTTCTGCTGACCATCTGCGCGTTCAGGCGCTGGGACTTTATGAAATAGCAGCCGCCTTTTTTAAATTGGGAGGTCAATCTATATTTATTGATGAAATACACAAATTCAACGGCTGGACACAGGAGATAAAGAATGCCTATGATGCTTTTCCCGCTGCAAAAATAAGATTTTCAGGCAGTTCCACCCTTGCCCTTCAGTCCGGGGTCAGTGATCTTTCAAGGAGGGCTGTGCTTTATAACTTAAACGGATTGTCTTTCAGGGAATATCTTTTTTTTGCGCACGGTATCGAAGTCCCGCCGGTTACACTGCCTGAACT
>CAZJOB010000066.1:0-12909 GCA_964547435.1 uncultured Desulfatiglans sp.
GGGAAACCTTATAATGGCGCCATGACTCTTTCCTATCCAGTTTTTCTGCATTGTGATAACCCTTTCAGGCCACCCTGTAAGTTCATCACATTTATCCAGTATCTCTTCGGCGTAATCTGTGATCTTAAAGAACCAGCTATCCATCTCCTTTAGTTCTACTTCCTGATTCGTGTGCCTCCAGCAACAGCCGTTTTCCACCTGCTCCTTGGCCAGAACGGTCTGGCATTTTTCGCACCAGTTCACATGGGTCCTTTTTTTATAGGCAAGCCCTTTTTCGTACATTTTAAGAAAAACCAACTGCTCCCATTTATAATAATCCGGATTGCATGTGGCTATTTCACGATCCCAGTCATAGCTGAAACCCATTCTTTTTAGCTGAGACCTCATATTGTTTATGTTATCAATGGTCCAGCGGTAAGGATGAGTCTTGTTCTCTATTGCAGCGTTCTCAGCCGGAAGTCCGAACGCATCCCACCCCATGGGATGAAGAACGTTTTTTCCCCTCATCCTTTTATACCTGGCAATGACATCTCCGATAGTGTAGTTTCTTACGTGTCCCATGTGTATCTTGCCTGAAGGATACGGGAACATTTCAAGCAGATAATATTTCTCTTTTTCAGAATCTTCACGGGCTTTAAAGAGCTTATGTGTTTCCCAGGATTCCTGCCACTTTTTTTCCAGTTCTTTTGGATTGTATTTCACTTTTAAAAGTCACCTCTTTCTGTTTACTCTTTTTTTCGTTCACATTCAGAACAATCAGGCCGCCATCTCTTTTGGCCGGCTGTCAATAATGATAGAAAAAATCAGATCCGGAGAAAAATATTTTCGCAATCTTTCGATTACACCGCCTGCCATGTCCAGATATAGATCTTCCATAAAAACGATAATCTTGAGAAAATAATCAGGATCATTTTGATGTTTACAGAGAAGCTCTTCGGCAATTTTTATTAAGGCGAATTCAAGGATGAATGGATATTCCCTCTCCAGGCCCTTTACAACCGGAAGGTGTATGCCGAAATCTCTGATACATATTTTATCGAGAGAACGAGCGACATTTCGGATCTCATCTTCAAGCACGCTATCACTAAATTCATCAATGGGGCCCAGGCCATACAGAAACAGCTTATCAGACCTTATCATATTCTGGGTCGCAATGAGCAGTTTTTCTCCCCGGTCGCCGGTCCATTTGCCGGAAAGGAACAATTCATGCAGGGTCCCGATCATCTTTTTGTTAAGCCCCGCAAGCGCCCCCGAAGCGATATCAGGCATCTTAAAAACCAGACCCACAACGGCCTGGGACCATAAGTCTTCAAGAGGCCGGCTGGAAAAGCGTATATCCAGTTTCATAGGCCATATCCGATCGAAGCTCGCGGCGCGGGATCAAAAACATACCTGATGTTACTATTCATATCGGTCTTCTTGGTTATTCTTTTTTTTCATCTGTTTGGCGATCGCCCGGCCCTTCCCTTTTTATATTGTCCAACACTCCGTTGATAAAGGCCCCTGACTCGGCTGTTCCATATTTTTTTGCCAGTTCAACAGCCTCGTTAATAGATACCTTGCGGGGGATGTCCTCTATAAAAAGTATTTCAAAGACACTCATTCTTAATATGCTTCTGTCAACTTTTGACATCCTTTCAAGACGCCAGTTTTTCGAGGCTTCTTTTATCAGTTCGTCAATATATGGCTTATTTTCACAGGCGCCGCAGACCAGTTTTTTTGAAAAAGGCCTGACATTATCAGGAATATCGAGGTTTTCGGCTATCCATTCAAATGTCTCGTCCGGGTTTCCGGGATTATACTCCATATGAAACAGTATCTGGACTGCGTATTCCCGGGCTTTTCTTCTATTTCCCATTAATAATATCTTAAAGAGCTTATTCCAATAATATGTTAATGTTGAGTCTTATTTTATCTGCCCAAGCAGATTTACCATTTCCATTGCCGCCATGGCTGCGTCCCAGCCCTTATTTCCCGATTTGGAACCGGCCCTTTCAATGGCCTGCTCCAGATTGTCGGTTGTCAACACACCGAAAGAAACAGGGATGTTGCTTTCAAGAGAAACCAGCGCTATCCCTTTTGCAACTTCGGAGGAGATATATTCAAAATGAGGCGTCGCCCCCCTTATAACCGCCCCCAGACAGATTACGGCATCATATTTTCCGGCCTGAGCCAATCTCTTAGCCGCTATTGGTATTTCAAAGGCGCCCGGCACCTTGACAATTGATACCTTGTTTTCATCTACCCCGTGTCTTTTCAGTGCGTCCATGGCCCCTTCAACCAGTTTTGAACAGATAAAATCATTAAACCGGCTTACAACAATCCCAAAGCTGAACCCCTTGGCGGATATGCTCCCTTCCAGTATTTCAGGCATATTCTTGCTCCTTCGTTATATATTATTGTCTTTTCCCAATCTCATTATATGTCCCAGCTTCTGACACTTGGTCGTGAGATACCGGATATTCTCCGGTCTGGGTTCACATTCAATAGGTATTCTGTCGGTTACTATCAGGCCGTATCCTTCAAGCCCCTTTATCTTTTTTGGATTATTTGTCATCAGCTTCATTTTTTTCACTCCCAGCGAGGCCAGGATCTGCGCTCCCACACCGTAGTCCCTGAGATCCGCTTCAAAGCCCAGGTCTTCATTCGCCTCTACAGTGTCGCGGCCTTTATCCTGAAGCGCGTATGCCTTAAGCTTGTTGGCAAGGCCGATTCCCCTTCCCTCCTGCTGAAGATAGAGTATAACGCCAAGACCTTCCTGTTGAACCATCTCCATGGCCTTTTCAAGCTGAGTGCCGCAGTCACACCGGTAAGATCCGAACACATCGCCTGTCATACACTGGGAATGAACCCTTACCAGTATATCCTTTTCCGGATCGATTTTACCCTTTACAAGGGCCAGGTGTTCAAATCTGTCAATATCATTCACAAAGGCCATTGCCCTGAATTCCCCATAAGCTGTAGGCAGAACCGTTTCAGCCGCCTGATGAACAAATGATTCATTCTTCATTCTGTAGGCTATAACGTCAGCGACAGTCGCGATCTTAAGATCATGTTTTTCGGCAAATTTAATGAGGTCGGGCATGCGCGACATGGTTCCGTCATCATTCATAATCTCGCAGATAACCCCGGCAGGCTTAAGACCTGCCAGCTTGGCAAGATCAACCGATCCTTCAGTCTGCCCCGTCCTGAAAAGGACACCCCCTTTTCTTGCCCTTAAAGGGAAAATATGCCCCGGCTGTACAAGGTCTTCAGGCACCGCATTGTCCCTTACGGCGGTAAGAATAGTGTGGGCCCGGTCAAAGGCGGATATTCCCGTGCTTATTCCTTCACGCGCCTCTATGGATACAGTAAAGGCGGTATTGAAACGTGAACGATTATCCTGAACCATAAGAGGAAGGTTCAATTTTTCAACTATCTCCGGCGCGAGTGAAAGGCAAATAAGCCCTCTCGCGTATTTGGCCATAAAATTAATAGCATCAGGGGTGACTTTTTCAGCCGCCATTGTAAGGTCGCCCTCATTTTCCCTGTCTTCATCGTCAACAAGGATTATCATTCTGCCCTGTCTTAAGTCTTCAATCACATCTTCTATCTTTGCCACACTCATATTTAATCACCGCCGAACCCGTGCTTTGCCAGCATTTCCATGTCAATCATCGATGCTTTGCCGTCTCTTTCAGCAGTCCTTTCTCTTAAAAATTTTTCTAAGTATTTGCCTATAATATCCGTCTCTATGTTGACCGTGTCTCCGGCCTTCTTGTTTAAAATATTGGTCGTCTTTCCTGTTTCGGGGATAATATTAACCTCAAAATACCCGTTTTGACAATGATTAATAGTAAGGCTGATGCCATCGACTGCCACTGATCCTTTTTCTATCATGTATCTTGACATGCCTTCATCAACCTCCACACCAGCCAGCCATGATCTGTTTATTCGCTTTTTCTGCCTTATTTTTCCAATGCCGTCGACATGCCCGGATACTATGTGGCCGCCGATACGGTCTGAAAACCGCATGGCTCGCTCAAGGTTCACATGGTCTCCCTTTTTAAGAAGTCCAGTGGTTGCCCTGGAGACAGTTTCCATAGAGACGTACATTTCAATGGCGTTCCCACTTATAGAGGAAACAGTAAGGCAGACTCCGTCAACAGAGATGCTTTCTCCCACACTGCATTCACCCATATCAAACAGCGGCAGAATGGATATATGCATATCTTTTCCAGTCTTTGCTAAAACCTCTATTTTACCGGTTCCTTCAATCAGCCCCGTGAACATGTATAATCAGGATACCCCCTTACCAAAATATCATCATTGATTCTTCTGACCTTAATATCTTTTAAAATAACAGATTCATCCATTTTCAAGGGCCCGGCTCCCCCGGCCATGGGAACCCCGTTCCCGCCTCCCAATATCCTGGGCGCCAGAAAGATGTAAAACTTATCGATCAGTCTTTCTCTTATCATAGACCCCATAATTCCCGCCCCGCCTTCTACCAGGATGGAGGTTATTCCCTTCCTGCCCAGTATATCAATCAGGGCGCCAAGATCAATCATCTCTTCTTTTAGAGGACACCTGATAACCGAAACGTGATTGTTTTCTATTCTCTTTACAGTTTTCGAATCAATATCTTCTCTCACTGCGATAAATGTCATGGAGACGGAATCGTCCTCAAGCAATCTGGTATTATGGGGTATTATCAGATTAGTATCAACAACAATTCTATGGGGATTTTTTTTTGTCTTTCTCTTTATCCTTGCTGTAAGCAGAGGATCATCGGCAATAACCGTCCCGATGCCGACAAGAATGGCATCCACCCGCGACCTCAAATTGTGAACAAACGCCCTTGATTTTTCACAGGTAATCCATTTTGAATCTCCCGAGGAGGTGGCTGTCCAGCCGTCAAGCGTCAACGCGGATTTACCGGTTACAAAAGGTCTTCCGGTAGTTGCAAATTTGATATAATCTTCTATCAATTGTCTGCATTCAGTTTCGAGGATTCCTGATATTACCTCAACGCCTTTCTCTTTGAGATATCGGGCGCCTCCTCCCTTCACAGAGGGATTCGGATCCTGCATGCCGATAACAACCCTCTTAAGACCGCTTTTAAGGATGGCTTCTGTACATGGGGGCGTCTTTCCCCAGTGATTGCACGGTTCCAGAGTAACATACATAGTGTCGCCAGTCTCTGTTTTTCCCTTGAGATTAAGAATGGCCTCAACTTCCGCGTGGTTTGATCCGGCCTTTTTATGGTAACCGGTGGAAACGATCTTTCCCTCCCGAACGATAACAGCGCCCACCGAGGGATTAGGCGAAGTCTTTCCAAGACCTTTTCTGGCGGCCCTTATGGCCTCTTTCATGTATATTGTATCTTTTTCCACTGAATTACTTTTCTTTGATATGGCAGACAGTCATGTTATATCTTGCAAATTTTCATGATTTTACATGAAGCCATCATATCACTTATTAAATAAGCAGGTAATGACCTTTTATCAGTAAAAATGGGAACACCGCTTTTTTATCGATATGAAATATGAAATACCGCGAATCTGGTGGGATCTTTTATTTCTCTGTTTCTCGCCTGGATTTGAGGATATCCTCCAGTTCTGTCATAAATTCATTAATATCCTTAAATTGCCTGTAAACTGATGCAAACCTGACATAGGCCACTTCATCCCAATCCTTAAGGTTGCTGATGACCTTTTCTCCAATCTCCTTGCTTTCTATCTCTTTCTTGCCCAGTTCCTGAAAATATACCTCCAGAGAATCAACGAATTCTTCAATCTGATTGACGCTTACAGGTCTTTTCTGACATGATTTTTTGATCCCTGCAATTATCTTGTCACGGTTAAAATTTTCACGCCTTCCGTCCTTTTTTACTATCATCGGAAGAATTTCTTCCAGCCTTTCATAAGTCGTAAAGCGTCTGCCGCATTCAAGGCATTCTCTTCTTCTCCTGATAGTCCGGGCATCCTTACTCAACCTTGAGTCAATAACCTTATTGTCAATCTTGCTGCAGAAGGGGCATTTCATATGTTCAACCTTTCGATCTCTAAAGTGGCTTCCGCTAACATCTGATCCGAAAGAGGATCATCATATCCTTCCGTATAGTATATCTTTTTGATTCCGGCGTTAATAATCATTTTTGTACATATCACACAAGGCTTATTAGTACAATAGAGAATTGAGCCGTTTATCGAGATGCCATGGTAGGCGGCCTGAATTATTGCGTTCTGCTCCGCATGAAGACCCCGGCATAATTCATGTCTTTCTCCCGAAGGCACCGACGAATCCTTTCTCAGACAGCCTGTTTCCGAGCAATGTCTCAGACCTGACGGGGCGCCGTTGTAACCAGAGGCCAGTATCCTTTTATCCTTTACCAGTATCGCTCCGACCTGGCGTCTCAGGCAGGTGGATCTCTTTGCGACAAGATGTGTTATGGCCATAAAATATTCCGGCCATGATGGCCTGTTCACGCGAAATTTCTCCTTACATGTAATCATATATTGGAAAACCGGCGCATAATTCAGCCACGGTTGCCCTTGTTTCCCTGAGCAATTTTTCATTTTTCGGATCTTCAAGCACCTTGCACATAAGATCAGCGATAATTCTGATTTCAGCCTCTTTCATCCCCCTTGTGGTAATGGCCGGTGTTCCGACCCTCAGACCGCTTGTAACCAGAGCGCTTCTTTTTTCATTGGGAACCGTATTTTTATTTACGTATATCCCGGCCTTTCCGAGGGCGTTTTCAGCTTCAAGTCCTGTTATTTTTCTTGATGTCAGATCAATAAGTATAAGATGATTGTCCGTTCCCCCGGAAACCAGATCAAAACCGCGCTTCATTATTTCTTCAGCAAGGGTTCTGGAGTTTATAATAACCTGTTTCTGATATTCTTTAAACTCAGGCATAAGGGCTTCATGAAAACAGACCGCCTTGGCGGCTACTGCATGCATAAGAGGCCCGCCCTGTATACCAGGAAAGATGCTTTTGTTAATGGCCTTGCCGTATTTTTCCTGAGATAATATTATCCCGCCTCTGGGCCCGCGAAGCGTCTTATGGGTCGTAGATGTCACTATATCGGCTACTCCGACAGGCGAAGGATGGAGGTCTGCTGCTATTAAACCCGCTATATGGGCGATGTCGGCCATCAAAAAAGCTCCGACCTCCTCCGCTATCTCCTTGAACCGTTTAAAATCAATCTCTCTGGGATAGGCAGTGGCGCCCGAGACAATCATCTTGGGCCTGTATTTCCTGGCGGTTTCATACATTTGGTTAAAATCTATCGTCTGTGTTTCAGGATCAAGACGATAGGAGACCGCATTAAATATATTGCCTGAAAAATTTGCCTTGCTGCCGTGGGTGAGATGCCCCCCGTGAGTCAGGTCCATACCCATAATAGTATCCCCTGGCTGCAAAAATGCCAGGAAGGCAGCCATATTGGCCTGTGACCCCGCATGTGGCTGCACATTGGCATATTCAGCGTGAAAAAGCTTCTTTGCCCTTTCGACTGCGAGCTTTTCCACTATGTCGACATTTTCACAGCCGCCGTAATACCTTTTTTCAGGATACCCCTCAGCATATTTATTTGTCATGATATTTGCCTGGGCCTCCAGCACTGCCCTTGATGCATAATTTTCAGAGGCTATCATAACCAGGCAGTTACGTTCTCTTTTTATCTCCATTTCAATCGCTTCGGCGATTGCCGGATCAACCTGTTTCAATTCTCTTTCAATCACAGTTATTCCTCAGTTATTCTTTGAATGCTTTAAACAGCAGGGTTCCGTTGGTTCCACCGAATCCAAATGAATTGGACATTGCCACCTTTACATCGGCCTTCCTTGCCTCATTAGGCACATAATCGAGATCACATTCAGGATCAGGCGTTACATAGTTTATAGTCGGTGGAATTACGCCATTTTTAATAGTCAACACGGAATATATGGCCTCCACTCCGCCTGTGCCGCCCAGCAGATGTCCGGTCATGGACTTGGTGGAACTTATGGCCAGCCTGTGGGCATGATCCCCGAAAAGCGATTTCACGGCCCTTGTCTCGGACAGGTCATTAAGATGAGTCGATGTCCCGTGAGCGTTAATATAATCGACATCTTCAGGTTTCAGACCGGAAGTCTCAATAGCCATCTTCATGCAGCTTATAGCCCCTGTCCCTTCGGGATCAGGGGCCGAAACATGATAAGCGTCCCCGGATAATCCGTAACCTGCCAGTTCGGCATAGATATGCGCGCCTCTTTCAAGGGCGTGATTCATCTCTTCAATTACGAGTATTCCGGAACCTTCGCCTATAATAAAACCGTCCCTGTCCTTTTCAAATGGACGAGAGGCCTTTTCAGGTTCATCATTCCGGCACGATAGGGCCCTCATTGAACAGAACCCGGAGAAGGCCAGAGGGGTAACAACCGCTTCGGATCCGCCGGTTATCATCGCGTCTGAGTATCCTTCCTGTATCAGTCTGAATGATTCACCGATTGCGTGCGTACTCGCGGCGCATGCTGTCTCAATTGATGTATTCGGCCCTCTTGCGCCGAACTCTATTGATATCTGACCAGGCAGCATATTGGGGATTATCCCCGGTATGAAAAAAGGACTTATTCTATCGGGGCCCTTTTCGAGCAGAACCTCATGAAAATGTTCAATCATGGAAAGTCCGCCCAATCCGGAACCTGTAATGCATCCTGTTCTATGACTGTTTTTCGAGTCTATCTTCAGTCCTGAATCTTCCATGGCCATTCGGGCCGAGGCAATACCGTAATGGATGAATATATCAAATCTTCTGACCTGCTGCTTATCCATAAAGTCTTCTGATCTGAAATCCTTTACTTCACCGGCGATCCTGGATTTATATTTCGAGGCATCGAACCTTGTTACCGGTCCGATACCTGACCTTCCGGCGCAAACCGCCGCCCAGTTTTTTTCCACACCGGTGCCCAGAGGAGTAACCATACCCAGGCCTGTGACCACAACCCTTCTTTTCATATCACAAAGCTCCTTTAAAACCTGATTCTGATATGATATTTTCTCAGAATATAATCAGGCCATTGCCTTGTTAATATAATCTACGGCGTCCTTCACAGTGGCTATTTTCTCAGCGTCTTCATCAGGAATGGATATATCAAACTCCTCTTCCATTGCCATTATCAGTTCAACCTGATCAAGTGAATCAGCACCCAGATCATCGACAAAGGAAGCTGATGGAACTACATCTTCCTCTGCGACATCCAACTGCTCACATATAATATTTTTAACCTTTTCTTCGACTTCAGACATTTATATATTCCTCCTTTATTTATTATTTGAATTAAATATGAATATTCACATGGATATTCAATAATTAAGACAGATTACATGAACATCCCGCCATTAACATGTATAATCTGTCCTGTGATATATGAAGCTGCTTCGGAACACAGCCAGTAGACTGTCTCTGCAATATCAGAAGTGCTGCCGAGCCTTCCCATGGGAATCTGCTGTTTATATGATTCTACAACCTTTTCCGGAAGCACTGCCGTCATTTCCGTCTCTATGAACCCCGGGGCCACAGCATTTACTGTTATTCCCCTTGAGGCCACTTCTCTGGCAACAGCCTTGGTAAAACCCATTATTCCGGCCTTTGACGCCGAATAATTGGCCTGGCTGCTGTTGCCGATCTGACCTGCTATTGAAGCAATGTTTACGATTCTGCCGCACCTGTTCCTTATCATTGATCTGATTATTGACTGTGTGCAGTTGAAAACACTTTTCAGATTGACATCCAGAACGATATCCCAGTCTTTTTCAGACATTCTGATAAGCAGGCCGTCCTTTGTTATACCCGCGTTGTTTACCAGGACATCCACTTTTTTATATTTCTTAAGGATATCGTTGAACAGATTATCCACATCAGTTTTTGAAGATACATCAACTTTATAACTCTCGGCAATAACACCCTTTTCATTGAGCTGTTTAAGGGTTTCATTTGAAGCGGTTTCATCCTGGTCATAATGTAATATCAGCACTGTCGCCCCCTCATCCGCGAATTTCAGGGCCACATTTTTTCCTATTCCTTTTGAACCGCCTGTAACAATTACCACTCGTTCCGAATCAACCATATTTCCTTATCAGCCTTTCTTGAAGATACAATACTAAAACCTAAATCATTGCCGGATTTCCGCTATGCTCTTTGCGAGTCTCTCTTCTGTCCGGTTTTCGACATAATTGATAGCCATTTTAATAGCGTTCTTGATAGCTTTTTCAGAAGAATGCCCATGGCAGACAATTCCAACACCCTTTATACCCAGAACAGGAGCCCCGCCATATTCCGCATAGTCCAGGCCTTTCATAAATTTCGTCAGAAAACCCCTGCCCATAAGAGAAAACACCTTTCCTCTTATTGATCTCATCATTTCCTTCCTCAACCTGGAAGTCATGAATTCCGCCATTCCTTCGGAGAGTTTAAGGACAACATTACCGGTGAAACCGTCGCAAATCACTATCTGAACATCACCTGACAATATATCATTGCCCTCAATATTGCCGATAAAATTTAACGGGCTTTTATTTAACAGATCATATGCAGCCTTGACCTGCTCATTTCCCTTTCCCGGCTCCCGGCCAATATTTAAAAGTCCTGATTTGGGCCTGTTCATATTCAGGCATGATGAAGCAAATGCCTCAGCCATTATACCGAACTGCAACAGATGCACTGGCCGGCAATCAACATTGCCTCCAACGTCGATAACTATAACTTTGCCCTTATTACCGGATATAATACTCGCCAGCGCCGGTCTTTCAACGCCTTCAATCCTTCCCAGGATCATCAGACCCGCAGCCAATGTAGCACCGGAATTTCCGGCGCTTACAACCGCGTCAGCTTTACCGTTTTTTAGAAGCTCAAAAGCCACTCTAATGGAACAATCTTTTTTAGACCTTACCGATTTTATCGGAGATTCTTCCATGCCTATTGATTCTTCACAGTGATGTATTTCAAGAAGTTTCGACTTTGTGGAATCATGCAATTCCGGCAATATCAGTTTCCTGTCTCCCACCAGAATGATTTTTACATTCAACTCATCACATGCCTGTACCGCGCCATGTATAGCCGCCCAAGGTGCGTTATCGCCACCCATGGCATCCACGGCTATGTTCATTTTATATCTCTTTTGTTGCCAGTATTGTCTTGCCCCTGTATGTCCCGCAATTTTTACAGACGTGATGGGGTAATACAGGTTCATGGCATTGGGGGCAGGTAGATACATTCGGCATATTTACCTTATCATGAGTCCTTCTCATATCCCGTTTGGATTTTGATGTCTTCTTTTTTGGTACTGCCATTTTTTCCTCTATGTGTTAAAGTTTCAGGTCTTTCAAGGCCAATAAACCCGGATGTCCTTTTTCCTGTTCACACTCGCACTTTTCTTTGTTCAGATTACATCCGCATTTAGGGCATAATCCGAGACAGTTGTCATGGCAAATGTTTTTTAAGGGCAATGCCAGGTAAATCTGTTCCCTTATTATTTCATCGAGGTCAGCCATTTCATCACGAACAAAAAAGACCTCCATGTCCTCTTCCATCAATTCAATCTCCGCCTTGTCAACATCATCAGGCGGAGGTGTCAGATAAACGTTAAATTTAAAACCTAACTCCCTTGGAAAAGGCGTAAGGCATCTGTCACAGTTGACCAGGATTACCCCTTCCAGGCTGCCTTCGAGGACATATCTGGACCCGGCCCTGGATATATCTATCCTGACTTTAAGGGGTGTTTCTATTCCTGCTATCTGGCTGCTGTTTTCATCAGCAACCCACCAATTCCTGTCAAGGATTAAATTAAAATGTTTAATACTGTCCTGAGGAATTGTTTTAAGATCGATTATCATGATGCATAACTATTTCAAAAAATAAATCAAAAATAAGCTGAATCGATTATATCTATGGGTTCAGAGATAATAATTTTTACAGCAGATAAAAATAAAGTTCGCAGTATATATTACATCACTGGTTTGTCAAGTATTTTAAATAGACAATATTAACAACAGGTTAACAAAAACATGGAGTATTAAAAAAAAGGTTTGAACCAAAAAAATGCTGCCCATAATTATCACATGATATTATATGAACAGCATTATATTTTAATTCTAATTTACGATAAAAGACTAATTTATCTTAAAATTTATTTTCCTAGGGTTGAACCAGTTTAAACAGGGAATCATTCACTATTTTTTCCGCAATTTTTTTCGCATCTATATTATAGGAGCCGTTTTCTACCATCATTTTAAGCTCTTCGATCTTTTTAGCCCTTTCTTCAGGCACAACCTCCATCTTTTCTGCGGCCTTGCTTATTTCAACAGAAGTGTTTGAAATTTCTACCTTTGCTCCGGACTGAGCATTCTTCTGATCCAGATTTTCAGCACTGTTCTGACCTTCCCGCTGTTTAATAACATTAGGATCCAGATTCCCCATCTGTCCGAGATTGTTTGATATATCATTTATTTTCATAACAATGCCTTTCCTGTTAAAAATTAAAAGCAAAAACTGTGCCTGTCGGCCGCAATTCTTCTATTATTCCGCCTGAAAGCTGCCATTTGCTATCTGGGTTACTATCTTATTGGATATGTGGTTCAGTATATCCGTTTTTCTCCTCGCTTCACCTGATATAGTAATAGTATCAGCAGCTTGACGAGTATTAGAATCGCTCTCATGAGAAATTATGGCCCTCTTTTTCAATTGATTGCCATATATTCTTAGAACATTTCTTATCTGGTAAGTAGTAACCAAAGTATATTGCCTCCACACTCATCATCGGCAGAGGCATCATTTTACTTAAATTTTTTTTATAGTGTCCATCCAGAAACGAGAAATTTTGGACAGGGTCAAGGAACGCGAAGATTGTAACCACAGGAATACATTGAAGTATTTCGAGGAT
>CAZJOB010000067.1:0-3008 GCA_964547435.1 uncultured Desulfatiglans sp.
TTCCGAAAACAGCTTTCTTATCTCCCGAGTCTTGCCTGCATTTTTTGTGGCGAGTATCAGGGTGGTGTCAGGCATCCACTATCACCTTCTCAAGTCTCCTGCCGGCATCTTTCATCTCGGAGGCATTATCCTCATAACCGGGCCGTTCCAGCATGGCGAACATGGCCTTTTTATAGGCCTCAACCCCGGGCTGAATGAACGGGTTGTGGCCGAGCAGGAACCCGCTTATGGCCACGGATTCCTCCATCATGTAATAAAACTGTCCCAGGTTAAAGGCGTTTCTTCGAGGTATCTCTATTGTCATATTGGGAACCCCTCCCAGGTAATGGGCGTATGCAGGCCCCTCTATTACCTTCCTATTGACATAATTCATGTCGAAACCCTTTTCAGGCATGAAATTAAGTCCGTCCAGATTGTCCTCATCTTCAGGTATCGTTACTCTGTTGTCATGCGCCCCCAGAAGGAGAAAGGTCTCTGTTATATCTCTTTCACCCTGCTGCACCATCTGACCATTCGCGTGAAGTTTCTCAGAATAGAGAGAGGGAGAGATCCACATGCCGTGACCTTCGTGCCCTTCACTTTCCGGAAACAACTGCTCCATCCACCGCGCAACAGGGTAAAGAGAATTGGAATTCGTAGCCACAACCTCTATCTTCTTTCCTTTTGTCCAGGCTATGTGTCTTAATGCCGCGTGAAGCAGGGCCGGATTATTCCAGAAATCTCTCTCGGTTATAATCTCTTTCATGTTCTTAAATCCCGCGACAAACTCATGTATATCGATATTGGCCATGGCCAGCCCCACCAGGCCAACATTGGTGAGAACCGAAAATCTGCCTCCTATATTATCAGGTATAACAAATGTCCTGTAACCCTTGCGGTCTGCGAGGGTTTTCAGCGCACCCTTTACCCGGTCTGTAGTGGCAATTATCAATTCCGGGGCCTTTTCGCCCCAGGTATCCTCTATGAGGCGCTGAATTATTCGAAACGCGATCGCCGTTTCCGTGGTTGTGCCTGATTTTGAGATTACATTGACTCCAATCCTTTTTCCCTCAAGCATATCCAGGGTGTCGCGAAAATAATCAGGGTCCATGTTCTGACCAAGAAAGTATATCTCCGGGGCGCCCCCCCTGTTGTCCCGGTTCAGTTGATTGAAATAGTTGTGGGTCAAGGCCCGAAAGGTTGCTTCAATGCCGAGATAGGAACCTCCTATTCCAAGGGATACAAAGGCGTCAATTTCTCCTGCAAGACGGCCTGCAAGATTGAGGATTTCGTCAAGATGGGCTTTTGATATCTCATCCGGCAGATTCCGCCAGCCGGTCATGGGGATATTATGGTCGAAAATATCCCCTTCATTTCTGTCAAGCATATCACGTGCATTGAGTATTCGAGGGATGAGAGATTCAACATCCCTTTTTGATATGGAATTCTCCTCCGGTGTGTCAAACATATAGGTAAAATCAATGGAGATCCTGTTTTCACTTATAAAGTCAGGGGAATTATATGGATTTTTTTCCCCTTTGCCCCTGCGAACCTGTTTCCTGACCGTGTCGTTCTTGCCAAAACCGCGCAGTTTAAGACCTGTCATATTCATACCTTTTTAAATATTGTTTTTTCTCGTAAAGTCTCGAATCGGCAAGCTGTATTAGGGCATCCTCAGAATCCTTCTTTTCGAGTTCATCAGTATCTGATATCCCGTAACTTAATTTTGTCCTGATCTTATATTCGTTCCAATCAAAGATGCGGCCATTTATCTCTATAAGGATTCTCTTCATAATGGCTTCCGCGTCCTTTTGTTTTGTCTCAGGCAGAAGGAACGCAAATTCATCTCCTCCATAACGGGCGACAATATCAGGCTGCCGGATAGAGTTTTTAAGGAGCCCGGCAAGTTGTTGCAGGACATAATCCCCGGCCTGATGCCCCATGGTATCATTGATTTTTTTAAAATTGTCCATATCTGCAATTACAAAAGAGAGGGTCTTTTTATACCTCTTTGCCCTTGAAAGCTCTCTTTCCATGAAATCAAAGAGCCCCTTGCGGTTATATATGCCGGTCAGGATGTCTGTTACTGCCGCCTCCCTGGCCATGAGGTACTCCTGTGCGTTTTTCAACGACAAGGCCAGTATGTTTGTCATGGTATTCATAAGAACATCTTTTTCATCACCCGGTTTTAGGGGTTTGGGGAACAGGCTGAAGACATATCCCGATATCCTGCCTGCCAGGTTCAATGGGTAAATTTGTATGTTTTTAAGATCCGAATCTCCCGGCTCTGCCACTCCTGCTTCAATAGGAATCAGGGATACCTCTGTTTCTTCTCTCACAAGCCCGATGTCAAAGCGGGAATTGAGAGATTCCATGACATGTGAAACAGCCTGTTCGCAGTGCCCGTTCTTGTCCCGTTTATCAAACCGGATATGGGCTGACAGATTCCAGTTGTCACTCATATTGTATATAATGCCGAAAAGACTGTAGCCCATCGTCTTAAAAAGACCCGCTCCTATCATCCTTGAAAGGATATTGTCCCAGGTCAGGTCATAGGATATTTCACGGCTCAAAAGGTTGATGAAGTCCAGTTCCTGGTTGCGTTTTTTGAGGTTTTCCTTCTCGTGTTCCAGTCTTTCATTCAATGCCTTTTGCTGATCCATCATACCCAGGATCTCGATAAAGGCCCTCTGATTTTCCAGACCTCCTATCACAGTTTCATTCAGCCGTTCCTGTATAAGAGGCCTCGGAATAAACGCGTAGACCCCTCTATGCAATACCTGATGCATCTCTTCGGATGTTATTCCATTGCCGTAAAAAACCAGGCAGGCCCTGGACCGGTTTTGCTGAAGTTCAAAGAGAATATCGGCCTTGTCATTTATAAGGTCATAATCCGCTAGTATAAGAGAATTGCCGTTTTTCAGTATCCTGTTCTCTATCTCCTCGTCAAATGAGGCACGCTTGATGCTGAAACGATTTTTGCCGAGGATCTGCCTGAAGGTCTTAAGATCGTCGTTTTTATCACTGAT
>CAZJOB010000067.1:3108-9331 GCA_964547435.1 uncultured Desulfatiglans sp.
GCAATGGACTTTAACATGTCATGGCAATTGAAAAAGGCTTTAATAATCTCAGGGTCGAAATGACTGCCTGAAGAGTTATGCATCTCTTCCAGTACCATGTCCTCATCCCAGGGCTGTTTATACACCCTTCTGGAACAAAGGGCATCATATACGTCGGCGACAGCAACTATCCTGCCGAAAAGAGGGATTTCCTCTCCCTTTTTGGGACAAAAACTCCGGTCTTCGCCCAGGAAATCATCTGAAGGCAAATCCTCAATAGAGCCGGTATATCCGGGGTAGCCCGTGCCATCCCATTTTTCATGGTGGTTAAGGGCTACTTCAAGGGCTACCTCATCAAAGTCCGACTGAAGATCCCTGAATAACCGCGCCCCAAGATAAGTGTGCGATTTCATAATATTGAATTCATCCATGGTCAGACGCGCGGGCTTTTTTAATATGAGATCGCTTATTGCAACCTTTCCCACGTCATGCAGCATTGCTGCCATTCTTAATACATCCTTCTGCCTTTCCACCTTTTCCAAAGGAATATCCCTTCCCCTTGCCCATTCCTCATAGATCTCCACGGAATAGGCCCCCACCCTGTTTACATGGGCGCCGGTCTCCCTGGGGTCGCGCATTTCAGCCATGCTGATCATTCGAAGAAGGATGTTCCTGGTTGTCTGTGCACGTTCAATTGCAAGGCCCGCATTCGTTGCAAAGTGCATTACCAGGGGCTCATCGGATATTGAAAAAGACATTATATTGCCATTCGTATCCATCGCGTTAATTATCTGCATCACACCAAGGATATCCCCGCGCTGATTGCTGATAGGCACAGTAAACATTGAACAGGTCCGATATTCGGTAATGCTGTCAATATGGGAATCAAAGGTATAGGGCACTGAGTCACTCAGGTTATAGGCGTCGGGTATAGCCACTGTCCGGCGGTTATTGGCGACATATCCGGCGATAGACATATTATTTATTGGTATGGAAAATGTGTTATAGATCAGTTTTTTTCCGGGGGCGAGTCTTTTCTGCAGGGTGTTGTTCTGTGAATGGCTGAATTTTAGATAATCACCCTCCCTGAGATATATTGATCCGGCGTCGGCATTAAAGAACAGGAGTGCATTAGCCAAGATCCTTTCAAGCAGCAGGTCTATATCTTTCACCTCATTGATGTCAAGACTGATCTGGGTAATCAGATCAATCTTCTCTTTTTCGCTTTTCATGTTCAGAATGCCTCCTGTTGATTTATTTTGACTCGTGTGATCCGGTAAAATATCATAACATATACTTTAAGACAAATATTAATAACCTGATCAAGGTTGTCTCTCTCTAATTTTAATGGCAAATTTTCATTAATTCTGATACACATTTACTCTTTAGCAAAGGACAATAGCGTAAGGAAACTTTATGAACCTTCTGGATTACATTATCATAGTAACTCTTGTTATCCTGACCATTAAGGGAATTCTGCGGGGTTTTATCCGGGAAATATCATCTCTTGCGGGTATTATTCTGGGCATATTGCTGGGGAACAGCATGCAGCCTGCCGTAAGTGAAATCCTGAAGGAATATATCCCGTTCACGAGCTACATTCCCCTGATAAGTTTTGCCTCTATATTTGTGGTTGTCCTCGTATTATGCAATATTATCGGCTGGTTGATTCATTTGTTATTCAAGAAGGCCTTTCTTGGATGGGTTGACAAACTCTTAGGCGCTGGCCTGGCCATATTAAAATGTATCATCATAATCTACCTGGTTATTGTGATACTCACCTTCTTTGTTCCGGCCAGAACACCGCTCATCGCTGATTCGGTTCTGGCCCCGTGGGTCATCAGGTCCTATCAATCCATGACAGGCCTTATTTCACCTGATCACTATAATAACTGGAAACAAAAGATTATCGGAAAACAGAAACAGATTACTGAAATGGTTACAGAGAAGTTAAATGACATTACAGATAAAGATGAATAAGGAGAGGCTTTCAAAGGCCATATTCGAAGTGGTTGACATTATGGCGAGATTGCGCGGACCTGACGGGTGTCCGTGGGATCTGAAACAGGATGAATCAACAGTAAAGATGTATCTTCTTGAGGAGGCCTGCGAGGTCCTTGACGCGATTGAGAAAGATACTCCCGGTGATGTCTGCCTTGAACTGGGAGACCTTTTTTTCATCATAATATTTCTTGCAAGGCTTTACGAAGAGAAGGGGCTATTCAACCTCATTGATGTCATGGAAGGTGTAACGGCAAAGATGATCAGGCGGCATCCCCATATCTTCGGGGATGTAAAGGTTAGCAGCTCTTCGGAGGTGACTGAAAACTGGCAGAAGATAAAGATGGAAGAAAAGGGCGGAAATTCCGGGGCATCATCCCTTCTGGAGGAAGTCCCTTCGAGTTTACCCTCATTGCTGAGGGCTCACAGATTGAGTGACAAGGCATCCAAGGCGGGATTTGACTGGAATTCCAAAGAGGATGTGTGGGAAAAGGTTGAAGAAGAGTTCTCGGAACTTGAAGGGTCAATAGAAAATAACAGCAAAGAAGAGGTGGGTGAGGAGATCGGGGACCTGTTTTTCAGTCTGGTAAACCTGGCAAGGCACTGGGGGCTGAACAGCGAGCGCCTGCTCAGGGATGCCAATAATAAATTCATTCGACGGTTTAAGGATATGGAAGGTGAACTGAAAAAATCCGGTCTTTCTCTGGAACAGGCGAGCCTAAAGGAAATGGACGAGGCCTGGAATAATATCAAGATAAAAACAGGGTAAAAGGGATTGGCCAAAGGAGAAAAAAGGGGAGTATTTAAAAGGAGTGTTTTTTGGGCGGTTCGTTTTTTTGTAAAACTCCTGTTTATCTTCTTTATCATTACTGTGGTGCAGGTAGCCACACTGAGATACGTTAATCCGCCATTTACCTTTTCCATGGCCTCATTATGGCTCAAGGACCGCTTCTCTTCAAAACACTATATAATACCCAAAGGAGAATGGCGGAATTTGAGGGATGTATCTCCCTTTGTTATTCAGGCTGTGCTGGCGGCAGAGGATCAGAGGTTCACATCTCACAGCGGATTTGATTTTATAGAGCTTGATCGCGCTATCAAGGATATGCTGGCAGAAAAGAGAGTCAGGGGTGCAAGTACCATAACAATGCAGATGGCAAGGACGCTCTTTCTCTGGCATGGAAGAAGCCTTTCAAGAAAGGCGCTGGAGGCATACTACACGGTTCTTAGTGAATTTTTCCTCAGCAAGGTTCGGATTCTGGAGATATATCTGAACATGGTGGATTGGGGCAATGGAATTATCGGAGTGGAGGCGGCGGCGCACAGGTATTTTAATAAAAGCGCCTCGGAGCTTGACGCGTCAGAGGCGGCAATCCTGGTCGCGATACTTCCAAGCCCCCACAAGTGGTCGCCAATTAATCCCAATCAGCAGGTTCTGGAGCGACAGAAATGGATTATGAAAAATATGGATAAGATGCGTCTATAGAAAAGAAGACATCAGGCAGCTTTCATCTGTACTGCTTCTGCCTGTATGGAACCCGCGTCAATATTTAAAGGAGCTTCATTATCATGAATCATTTTGGAAAGAGACAAATACTCTTCACACTGATCTTTCAGTTCGCATTTTTTCTGGCAGACTCTGATGTCCATGCGAGGGTTATTTCTTTTTTTCTGACAAACAATATAAAATGACATTTCTATCTCCGTCTATTAATATGTTTAATTATATATAAATTATGCTTCTTTTTAATATAAAGTGAATAAAATGTCAATAATTAATATTTCTTTAATGATAAAATATTTCTTTAAAAATCTCCTTCTCGTATTAATTACCATTGTTATGTGCATTTGGGGTATATTAATATCTTTTATTGGTAAAGAAGGAAAAATTGTTCATTTCTGGTGTGCCAGACCATGGGCAAAGGCCATATTGTTCATGTGCAACGTTAAGGTAAAGATAGAGGGCCTTGATCTGATAGACAGAACCGGTCCCATGGTTTATATGGCAAATCACCAGAGCTACTTTGATATATTTACACTTTTGGCCGGCCTTCCTGTAGATTTTAAATTTATACTTAAAGCGGAATTGATGAGAATTCCCTTTCTTGGGACAGCAATGAAAAGGGCCGGATATATCAGCATCAACAGGAGTGATCACAGAAAGGCATTGGAAAGTGTGAATTTGGCGGCAGAAAAGATGCATTCCGGGGCGTCTGTGGTGATTTTTCCTGAAGGCACAAGAAGCGAGGATGGAATGGTGGGCGATTTTAAAAAAGGCGGTTTCCATCTTGCACTCAAATCAGGAAACGATATAGTCCCTGTTTCTATCATAAACAGCGGAAAGATCATGCCCAAAGGAAGCTTGAGAATTAATAAAGGAACTGTTATTCTCAAAATCGGCAAAAATATCCCGACCCGGGAATACACAAAAAAGGAGATCGATAAACTGGCTGAAATGGTGCGCCATTCCATTATTGATCAGATGACAGGAGAGAACGGTATAGAAAAATGAGACGCAAGGGATTTCTTTTAAAGACAGGTGCTGCTGGGGCAATCTTTTTTATAATAATCGCTGTTTCAGGCATCAGGCTGAGTCATGGCTATGTCATGCCTTCCGAACAACTGCTCGGTCTGATGGCCGGAAATTTTTCATTCTTCAAGACGCTCGTTATTATTCAATCCACTCTTCAGGTTACAAAAGGCAGCGAAAAGGTATTCAAGGAGCAGATCAGCATGAAGTCCCCTAACCGGTTCAGTCTCAGGGCGCTGGACAGGCTTGGTGAAAGAACAGATATTCCTGACATGTCCTATAGGCAGTTATTGATGGCAAACAGGACCTGGGACCTTGAGCAGATATTGAGTGTCATGGGCATTGACACCGAAAAAACCGCCTTCACAAGATTAAACGGGGTGATAGCCTACAGGATCGGTGAAGACGGGCCAGGGTGTCCGAAACTCATTATTGAAAAAGAGCGTTTTCTTCCCCTGTTGCTTGAATACAGGATTCCCTGGGATGCCTCCGGCAATTTGATAAGCGTTCATTTCAAGGATTACCGGGAGGAGGGAAAAGGCAGGTATCCCTATGAGATAATCTATTCACCGAATGAATTGTTAACAGAAAATTACAGCATTCAGACAATTCAGGTCAACACAGAGGTTGATGTGTACAATCTTCAGCCCTTCCGGATAACCGCAGATTCTGAAATCCCCGAAGCAGATGATCAGGCAGGTATTGACCGAGGGCTTCCGGAAACCATTCCTGACAGGTTCGAAGATACATACCGGCAGGATACAGAACCTGATCCCCATGAACAATAAGGACAGACTTTTAATCAGCGTTGCGGTAACCGTGCCTGTCCGGGATCTATACACATATTCGGTTCCCGATGACCTGGCGCCGCTTGCTTCAATCGGAAAGATGGTGACTGTACCCTTTAACAATCGTAAGATAACAGGGTACATTATCGAAATTATTGAACCGGCAGACAACGACATGACCGGGATCAAAGATATCCTGGATGTCCCTGACTCCGCGCCCTTCTTCAATGAAGGCATTGTTCCCTTTTTTCAGTGGATGTCCGGTTACTATCTGTGCCCGATCGGTCTGATTATACAATCAGCCCTTCCCGGAGGCATCAATGCAAAGCCCTTAAAGAGGAAATTCGTGAAGCTTAAGGATGAAACGAATATTTCTTCCCTGCTCAAAGACAATCAAAACCTCAGGGCCATGAATGAGAAAGAATTTCTGATGTCCTTTTCTGAATCAAGGGAGTATTCACTGAAAGAGATCTCTACGTCATTCAGCAACGGGTTGTACCTTGTAAATAAATGGATCAGGGCCGGGGCGTTAATGAGCTTTAGCAGAAGCGTCTTTCGCGATCCTTCGGGAAAATCGGTTATTTCAAGGCCTGAACCCTCATTTCTTTATGAACAGCAGGAGAGGGTCCTGAAAAAGATTTACGGCCTTCTTGAAAAAGGGGGATTTTCAACATCTCTACTGAACGGTGTAACAGGAAGCGGAAAGACCGAGGTCTATTACAGGGCAATTGCTCGTGCCGTTGATATGGGTAAACAGGCGCTTCTGCTTGTGCCCGAGATAGCCCTTGCCCAATACACGGAAGGGCTTTTCAGGGCAAGGTTCGGGGACAGGGTTGCTGTGTATCACAGCGGGCTTTCCAGGGGAGAACAGTATGATCAGTGGATGCTCATGGCAAAAGGCGGGGCCGATCTTGTCATAGGCGCC
>CAZJOB010000067.1:9341-12831 GCA_964547435.1 uncultured Desulfatiglans sp.
TTTGGGCTTTTATATTTCTTTCGGCGGCCCCCTGACCTTTAAAAACGCTGTCAACGCACCTAAGTCCGCCCTTTTTGCCCCTCTTTCCAGGCTGGGTCTCATAATCGTGGATGAGGAATATGATTCAAGCTACAAGCAGGAGGAGAATCCCCGGTATCAGGCAAGAGACGCTGCAGTAGTGCGGGGCAGAATGGAAAACGCCCTGGTTATTCTCGGGGCAGGCACTCCTTCCATACAATCCTGGTACAACACCTTAAAGGGAAGATACTATTTGCTTTCCATGCCGGAACGAATCGAGAAAAGGCCCCTGCCCGAAATGGAAATAGTGGATATGAAGGCCTTTTCAGGGAGGGGCATAAAAGAGCAGATAATCAGTCCTTTATTGAAAAAGGCCATTGAAAAGACTCTCACAGAAAAGAAGCAGGCCATCCTGTTCCTTAACAGGCGCGGATTCAGCAATGTATATCTGTGCCGTTCATGCGGTGAATCCGTCAGATGCCCCAACTGCGATCTTACACTTACATATCATCTTCACGAGAATAATCTCTTCTGCCACTATTGCGGTTATTATACCAGGCCTGCCACTAAATGCACCCGCTGCGGGCATGCGGGAATGAGGGCATTTGGTTTCGGCACGGAACGGCTGGAACAGGAGCTTGAGGAGATGTTTCCCCAGGCTCGTGTGTCAAGGCTGGACAGGGACAGCGCAGGCCGCAAGGGCGAAACCTACAGAATAATAAAAAGCTTCAGCCGGAATGAGATAGATATTCTTGTGGGAACTCAGATGCTTGCCAAGGGATATGATTTTCCCGATGTTACTCTTGTCGGCGTAATATCTGCTGACATCTCTCTGGGTTTTCCGGATTTCCGGGCCGGCGAACGCACCTTTCAGATACTTTCACAGGTCGGAGGCCGGGCCGGCCGCGGCATACACAAGGGGAGAGTAATTATTCAGACCTTTAATCCTGAACACTACGCGATTGTCGCGGCAAGAAACCACGACTACGAATCCTTTTATTCAAAGGAGAAGGAACTGCGCGAGCAATTGGGGTATCCGCCCTTTTCCTACCTTGCATGCCTTAGATTTCAGGGAAACAATGAGAAGGCGACAGAAGAGACCGCCAGAAAGATCGGCGAACATGCCGGTTCAATCCTCACGGGGTGGCCCAAACGCGGAAAAGAGATAAAAATTCTGGGGCCAGCGCCCGCGCCCCTTTCCAGGCTAAGAGGCAAGTACAGGTGGCAGATTCTGATAAAAAGCAGGGGAACGGAACTTTTGCATTTCTTTCTGAGCAGAGTCGAAGACCTTTCCAGGGGAGACTTAAGAAAAAGCGGTGTCAGCATGATAATCGATATAGACCCCTATCAGATGCTCTAATCGTTATTTTATCGACCTGGTGATATATAAGATATAAGGATGGAAAAAGCCTTCAGTTGAAGATAAGAAAGGTAAACAGGAAAAATGAGACCGGATCTGTTCAGAGGACCGGTTTTGTCCTTGACAGATGGGTAACACTTCCATATATTTCGACTCGAAAAAAATGATGCCGCATACCTTGCAAGGTGTACCCTGCACCCTATACCTTAGACCGTATACCGTGGACCGTATACCTTAGACCGTATACCGTAAATCGTATACCGTAAATCGTATGCCTTTAACTTAAACCTCAAACCATACACCTTAAACCTTTTCAAAAGATTACCATGGTCATGAAAGGCCTTTGGTTTTCCGGTGAAAATAGAGGCGTATACAGGAAGATTTTATGTACAGCGCAGGCGAATTAAAAAAAGGACTTAAGATTCAGATTGACGGACAACCCTATATAATAACGGATTTTCAATTTACCAAGCCGGGCAAGGGTCAGGGTCTATACAGATGCAGGCTCAAAAACATGATCAACGGCTCTGCCTTTGACCGCACATACAGGTCAGGCGATAATTTCGAGCCGGCAAATCTCAGCGAACGCAAGATGCAGTACCTCTATAATCAGGAAAACGACTACTATTTTATGGACGTTCAGAATTATGAGCAGACTGTTCTGAATGCCGAACAGGTTGGAGACGCAAAAAATTATCTTATAGACAATCTTGAAGTGAGCATACTCTTTTTTGATACAACCCCCATAGGCATTACTGTTCCCACTTTTGTAAACCTCACCATTGTCAGGGCCGACCCGTGGGTAAAGGGCGACACCTCTGCCGGGGACAGCAAACCGGTCACCCTGGAGACAGGGTACATATTAAGGGTGCCGCCTTTTGTTGAGGAAGGGACCAAGATTCAGGTGGACACCAGGACCGGGGAGTATGTAACCCGCGTAAAGGAATAGTATAAGGATCGGACATTGAAGATTGACCTTCTTTAAACCCAGCCTTTCAAAGCGTGCCAGGATAATTCAGTCCATAAGAAAATTTTTTATCGACCGCGACTACCTTGAGGTGGAGACGCCTGTCATGATCCCTTCTCCTGCCCCGGAGATCTATATAGACGCTGTCAGGGCATCAAGGGGGTTTCTGCAGACATCTCCCGAACTTTGCATGAAACGGCTGCTTTCGTCAGGGTATTCAAGAATATTTCAGATCTGCAAATGCTTCAGAGAGGGTGAAAGAGGAGACAACCATCTGCCGGAGTTCACCATGCTGGAGTGGTACAGGACCGGGGCGAATTATTTGGATATGATGGAGGATTGCGAGGCCCTCATAAGGTTTGTCGCTCATGAACAGGGAATGGGTGACAGGCTGAAATACCTTGAAACAGAGATCGACCTCAAGGCCCCCTGGGAGCGTGTTACAGTAACAGAAATGTTTGAGAGATATTCTTCCCTGCCTCTGGAGGAGTGCCTTCAGACAGACAGATTTGATGAGATACTTGTAACAGATATAGAAACGAATCTCGATAAATCAAGGCCCGTGTTTTTGTATGACTACCCTTCATCCCTGGCGGCCCTGGCAAGGTTGAAAGGGAGTGATTCATGCCTTGCAGAGAGGTTTGAACTCTATATGGGGGGGCTTGAGATAGCAAACGCCTTTTCAGAGTTGAATGACGTGGATGAACAGAGGAAGAGGTTTGTCATCGAGGAGAAGAGACGCAGGGATATGGGAAAGCCGGAATACTGCTTTCCCCAGAGATTTATAGAAGACCTTAAAAATATGCCGCCCTCGGCCGGAATCGCCTTTGGAGTTGACAGGTTTGTAATGCTGCTTACCAACAGCACAAAAATCGATGAAGTAGTTTCGTTCACGCCGGAGGAGTTATAGCGGCATATATTGAATTATTCGATTCAATCCGATTTTCTCAAAGGTATAGAACCTGTTTTAGTTGAGAAATTTGTCAGGCAAGTATCTACAGCCGCGCCCGCCGCCTGTCACCCTGAGCGCCCGTCCTCCGCAGTAGTACTGCTACGGAGGATGGAAAGCGAAGGGTCTCTGTTTTATGATCAGTCACATGCCGGATCACGCCATTCGGGAATAACAGATTCATGAGAGATTCTTC
>CAZJOB010000068.1:0-8927 GCA_964547435.1 uncultured Desulfatiglans sp.
GACTGATTCCGATGTTGTCCTGTTCAAGGATATCCTGGGTATCGACGACCCCCTTGAGTTGATATGTCCTAATATCGTGCATGAAAATTCAACCGAAAAAGAGGCCGCACATGGGGATCTTCAGGATATATTATCCATTGCCGGTCAGCTTTTAAATAACAGGGATGTCCTTATTGTATCAGGCTCCAAACATGCCTTTTTCAATGATCTGCCTCACGCGGTTCCTGACGCCTCTCTCATATCGGAACTCAATGCGGGACTTGTCCTTATTCACAGGTATAAAAATACGTCGGAAACCCTTTATTCCCTGCTTTCCATTTCCTCCCTTTTAAAGGAAAACATCAGAGGAATAGTAATAAACAGGGTTCCACATGAACATATCGATGAAATCAAAACCAGAATCATTCCTGTTCTTAACAAAAACCGAATAAATAACATCACAGTCATAAATACTGACCCGTATCTTTCCTGCTGGAATCTCAGGGAGATATGTGAACTGCTTAACGGCCGGATTCTTTACGGAGAAGAATATCTCGATCGTCTCATCTGCAGAATTACAGCAGGAACAGGGGATCTGAATGAAGAACTAAGGATCCTTAAAAGGGTGTACAATAAGATTATTCTGATGGGGCCGCCCGGAAAGAAAGAAGAGGTTGCAGGAATACTTCTGACCGGCAATCGAATGCCCCCGGATCAGGTGATAGCGGCAGCGCAGGCATCAATGACACCTTTGATTATGATAAAAGAGGACAGTTTCTCCGCGCTGGAACGTCTGGAAAGAACCGTGCCTGCGCTTTCATCAAAAGACACAGGCAAGGCTTCTCATTTCATGGGAATGCTTGATCGCGATAACTTCCTGAACACCTTGATAGAATCCATTTGAGATCTGATTACTCAATGGTTTCGGAAATAACATCGAGAAGTTTTTCAGGTGATATAGGCTTTGAAAGGAACAGATTCGCTCCTACCTCTATGCCGAGGGCCCTGTCTTTATCACTGTTTTTTGCCGTGAGAAAAACAACAGGAACTTCATCATAATCACTTCGTTCACGCACCTTTTTGCATAGTGTTATGCCATCCATCTCAGGCATAATAATATCTAACATAAGAAGATCGTATCTGCTGCTTTCTATCTTAACCAGTGCTTCCTTTGCGCTTCCCACTGCATCAATTTCATAACCTGCGGGTTTTAGTAATTCAACCAGGGCTATTCGGACCATCTCGTCGTCATCAACGATCAGAATGCGTTTTGCCATATTATTTCTCCTTTTCTGATGATTTAACCGGTAAATATATTTTCACATTCGTGCCCTTCCCCAATTCACTCTGTATGTCAATTCTCCCCGCGTGAGACTCAATAATCCCGAAGCAGAGTGAGAGTCCCAGACCTGTTCCTTTTCCAACCGGTTTTGTGCTGAAAAAGGGTTCTATTATCTTATCCAGATTTTCCTTGGGAATCCCAATGCCATTGTCCCTGAATGATACAACAATTGATGGCTTGTTGTCATCATTTTTAGCGTATGAAGAAATTATTAACTCCTTTTCATCATGTTTTTCATCCAGGGCGTCCCTGGCATTCGCTATCAGATTGAGAAATACCTGTTCGAGCTGGTTGTTGTCCGCCATAATCTCCGGCAGGTCAGAAGAGAGATTTTTTGTGATCTTTATATTGTGATTGAGGAGCTGCTGACCGGTCATTATCAGGGCGTTCTCAATGGATTTATTGATATTTATCATCCTGAACTCAGGCTTTGTCTGGCGGGAAAACTCCCTCAGATGATCAACTATTCTCTCGATTCTATCATTGCATCGCTGTATCAATTCAAGCCTTTCCCTTTCGGGAAAGTCTTGTGCAAGATTTTTCAGAATTACGTGAAGAATGGTTTTCGAGGCCATAAGAGGATTATTGATCTCATGCGCGACCCCTGCCACCAGTTCACCTAACGCCCTCATCTTTGTGGCCTCTACCAGCCGTGCCTGTGTTGTTTTTAGCTTTGCTTCCAGGATTTTTTGTTCTGAAATATCCCTGAAGATTCCGGCAGTGCCTATAACCTGTTCTTCTTCATCCCTCAGAAGAAATAATGAGGTCAGAATCGGCAGCGCTGTTCCATCTTTGCGCTTTACCTCCATCTCATAGTTTTCCACCCTCTCCCTTTTTCTGAGGAGATCCATTATTTCTCTCGCCTGATCAATGCCTCTTACATAGAATCTTGATATATGGGTGCCCAGCACCTCGCTCCTTTGGTACTGAAGCGCCTCCTCCATTCCCCTGTTCTGATATGTTATCTTACCCTTAAGATCCGTGGTCAGAATGCCGTCAACAGAACTCTCCATGATATTTTCCAGAAAATCCTTTGTCTCCCTGAGTTCCCTTTCGAGAATTTTTCTCTGCGTTATGTCCCTGAGAATCTCAACAAAACCTGTCCTGTTATCCATGGCCCTGTTTATTGCTGTGATAGTTGTATGGACAGGAAATTTTGAACCGTCCTTTCTGACACGGTACATCTCCAGATCAAAAACACCATCATTCCGGGTCTTTTCCGAAATCTCCTTTCTAAAGTTCTTTTCTCTGTATTCCTCAGTGAATGTGATGTTGACATTTTCTTTTTTTACCACGTCTTCTTTTTTCCAGCCCAGTATCTTTTCCGCTCCCCGGTTAAACTCGAGTATATTGCCGTCATAATCGAATGCCATGATGGCGTGTTCAGTGGAACTGTCAAGAATGCTGTTTAAGAATCTGGAAAGTTCACGGTACTTTTCACGTGAATCCTTAAGCTCGACGGTCCTCTCCTCCACTATCTTTTCGAGGTTCGAGGTATAATTCTGTATCTGTCCTATCAGCCTGTTGAAAGATGTACCCAGAAGGCCTATCTCATCTGCTCCGACTATCTTGACCCTTTGAGAAAGATCTCCGTTTACCATCCTTGTTGTAACATCAGTGAGTTCCCTGATAGGCTTCGTGAGGAGTCTGGAAAGGGTGATGGTGAGCGTGAGCGCCATCAGGGCGCTGATTATCACCACAATAAATATAAAACGCAGGGCGCTGTAGAGTGATTCATATACCTCTTCTTTATATGTCCCTGCCGCTATTATCCAGTCCCATGGTTCAAAGTAGATAAATTTATTAATCTTCTGTCTTGGTCTTTTCTCACCCAGTTCGGGGTTTATCCAGGGGTATCTTATCGTCCCTATCTCTTCTCTGGAAAGCTGAAGCGCGTCCTCTATCATTTGTCGGATATATTCAAAGCCTGAAGAGTCTTTTGAATCGATAATATTATCGCCTTCTCTTGCCGGGTGCATCTTCAGATATCCCTTGCTGTCTATAATAAAGACATATCCGGTCTTTCCGACCCGAATATCCCTTATCTCACTCTTCAGTGAAAAGGCGGTCTGCTCTCTTTCCCCGACACATATGGCGCCGATAATCTCCTGGTTCGTTCCCCTTACAGGTTCATAGGCGGTGATATACCAGTCATCAACAACAAAGGCCCTGCCCTCATAGGGCACACCCTTTGACAGGGCCTGAGAGACCGGGCTGTCATTGGGGATAAAGGTGCCGACAGCCCTTTTCCCATCCTTATCTGTCACATTTGTGGATATACGAAGGAAATGTCCGCCTTCTATCTTCTGCAATATGGTGCAAGTCCCCCCCATCAGCCTCTGAATCTCATCTGTAATCCGGCTGCTGTCGTATAAAGACTGACCATTTATCATCATGGACGGTATTGTGATATTTGAAATATCACCAGTGACCTGGTTGACTGCGTCTATGAATATTTTCCTGTCTTCAACTATTTCCGGTTCTTCTCCCTGTTTGTAGAGGAGATCCCTTGCCACATTCAGATCGGAGACCAGTTTCATCTGAAGCATCTCCTGCTGCACCTTGCACATTGAATAGATATTTCTGACAAGGTGCTCCATATTTTCTTCAGACGCGTCTCTGAGTGCGGTTCCGAACCTGAACACCGACAGTGCCGCGATAACAAACAGCGGGAAAAGGACCAGAAAAATCGAGACAGTGATAAGCTTGGCGCCTATCCTCATGTTTCTAAATGAAGGTATGTACATGGTCTTAACCGGTTGATTCAGAAAAGGTTATCATTGCCCTGGGCTTTTCTAACATCCTGTACATTACCGGAGACATCCATCCTTCGGACAGTATATCATCCTCAATATCATTAAGGATTCCGTCATGAATAGCCCAGCTTCTTCCCCGGACAGACCCTGCAAATTCCCTTTTCCTGAACGGGCTTGAGTCATTCAGTCTTTTATATAATATATGTCCGGGCTCAAAAAGCTCATTAATCCTCTTCATCATTTTATATCCCTTAAAGTAGCTGTAGCCCATCCTCTCATAGGTTACCGCATTATGGTAAAAAAGTGCTTCAAGCCTGACACTCTTTATTCCCAAAATCCGGCAGAAAAAATCCAGATGCCTTATTACCTCTCTTGTGCAGCCCATCCCTTTTCTTGTCTGGCCCGGGAAATATCCTGCATCCATTGCCTTTTGTTCTTCCGCAAGGTTCCGGGACGCCCATCCGAAAAGCGTGTCCCTGCCCTTCTCATCCAGGTTGGTAGCATAATGGGCCGATTGAGGATCATTAATAATAAGGAAGTCCCAGTCCATCATGGTTAAATCCATAGAATCAGACACCTGAATGGAATACACAGGTTCGTCCATATCCCTTGCCTTAATTTCAACAAGGCATGCGCTGTCGCCGCCGGGACAGAAGAAACGTACCACATTTGCCCCCTTACTGTCATGAAAATTCAGGGGATTGATATTTATTCTATGAAATATAGAGGCAGGAATAAGATTTCGGTAGAGGCCTTCCTTCTGATGCCGGCTGAGATTATTTATCATTCGAATCCAACCCATATTACTGTCTCTCATATAATGGATTTCAAGGGCATATCATCGATAAATATTTTATTTGACTCTATTGGCTTAATACTATAATTCATTTAGTCAGTAATTTCCCGAAAATTATTTATGAATATTAATTAAAAATGAATACTTCATCAAGACAAACAGATGTTAAGAAAAAGGGGTCAATATTCGTATACTCAGATGATCTGGCCAAATTTGATTTTGGACCGGATCACTTTTTCAAGCCTGAGAGGGCATTAAAGACTCTGGAACTCTGCAACAGATATGGCGTTATGTATCAGCCATGGATGGATATTCTGAAGCCAAAGGAAATCGATAGATCCCTCCTGTCACTATTCCATGATCCTGAATATATCAGGATTCTTGAAAATGCGAGCAAAGGTGAAGTATCTCTGGAAACCCTTGAAAGAGGCATAGGCACGGAAGACAATCCCATCCTGCCGGGCATCTTTGAATGGGCCCTGGCAGTAACCGGAGGAACAAGGGAAGCCCTGAACAGGATTGCCGATGAAAAGGCGCTTGTGGCCTTTAATCCCCTCGGAGGATTTCACCACGCAAGGGCCGGATACGCAGAAGGGTTCTGTTATATTAACGATATTGTCATTGCTGTTCGTGATCTTTTAAACAGAAAATCCGATATCCGCATAGCATACATAGATATAGACGCCCATCACGGCAACGGAGTCCAGGAAGGTTTTTATAATGATCCCAGGGTGATGTTCATTTCCATCCATGAAACAGGAAAGACGCTTTATCCATGGTCAGGAAGCGAGACCGAAACCGGTGAAGGTGAAGGCATGGGATATAATGTAAATATTCCGCTGGAACCGGAATCGGACGACGAGGTGTTCTCCCTCGTATTTGATTCACTGGCAGCACCTCTTATCGAATCATACAATCCGCACATCATTGTCACAGAGATCGGAGCTGATATGCTTATATCAGATCCTCTTACGCATATAAAACTTACCAATAACAGCTATATTAAGGCAGTTGATAAAATGATTGAGGCATGTCCCAGAATACTCGCACTTGGGGGCGGAGGGTATGACCTTTATCGTACGGCCAGATGCTGGACCCTGGCATGGGCAGCATTGAATAATATTGAACCTGAAGATGAATTTGCCGGTCTGGTAGGAGGAATGATGTTCGGCCCTGAAAAAGAGATGGGAAGCCTTTATGACAGCCCCTACCTTGTCAAAGGCGAGGGCAAGGGAAAAGCCATGTCAGAGGCAAAAAGGGTAATTGATTATGTGCAGAAGGAGGTGTTTTCCATTCATCATATTTAGTTCATAACAACCGGATTTTCATCCAAGGAGGAGAAAATGGCCGTTATAACAATTTCCCGCCAGTTTGGCGCAGGAGGATGGACGCTGGGCAATGCTGTAGCAGAAAGACTCGGCTACAGATTTGTAAGTTCCGAAGTTATCGACAGGATAGCAAAAGAAGCCAATGTATCCGTAGAGTGGATAAAAGGGGTTGAAAAACACGCAGGGGACTGGCTTATGCGCTATATCTCAAAGATGGTCCCCAGCAGTTTTATGGAACGGCACCTGGGAGACGCAAGGGCCGACTTTGATGAAGGAAAATACATCTCTTTTCTGCAGGTTATTGTTAATAAGATAGCGGAAGAAGACAATATAGTCTTTCTGGGCCGGGGCAGCCAGTATATACTTCAGGATAACCCGAATGTCATGCATGTCCTTGTGGCGGCCGATCTTGAAGACCGGATCAAATTTCTGGAAGATATATGGAAAATCAACAGAAAAGAAGCTCAAAAAGCCATACGCATCCGCGAAAAGAGAAGGGCCATCTTTTTAAATTATTTTGAAAAGGGTCACCCCAATTCCATCAGTCTTTATCATCTGGTAGTAAACACCAGCAAGATGGATCTTAAGCAGGCTGAAGACCTGATAGTCTGGCTGGTTGAGGATTCTCAGAAAAGATCCTGAATCAACCTTTTACTCAACGGGTTTCCATCCATGCCGGAAAGAAGAGACTTCAGTAATCAACGTCGGTATAATCGGAGGCAATAATTACTGTAAAGAATTACTCAAAAACACCTACCCTGGACCATATGGAAACTGAGGATGAAAAACTGCGTCAAAGGGCCGAGGAAGTTGAAGCCATTTTTAACGGCATTCAGGACTTTATCTCCGTAATAAATCCGGCCTTTGAGATCATAGATGTCAACAATGCCATCTTAGAGCACATGAATTATTCCAAAGAAGATGTGCTTGGCAAAAAATGTCACAATCTCTTTCAAAATACCAATGAGCCCTGCACGTTCGGTGAATTCAACTGTCCGCTCAATGAGGTTATCCGGACAAAAAAACGTGTCCGGAGGGTTTTACCCCGAAGACATTCGGACGGTGAAGCAAGGCACTATGAAATAGATATCTTCCCCATATGGCATAAAGACGGCACCATATCAAAGTTTATTGAAATCAGCAGGGATATAAGTTCCATACTCAAGAAGGAAGAAGAGATGACAAGGCATCTCGAAAAGATGGTGGAAGAAAGAACCCGCCAGCTCAAAGATACCAATAAAAAACTCCTGCATAAGGATAAAATGGCCTCTCTCGGAAAGCTCGCGGCTTCGGTTGTTCATGAAATAAATAATCCTGTCGCAGGCGTGTTAAACCTCACCATGCTGATAAAACGAATGCTCACTGACAGCAATTCCTGCCTTGGCGACATAGATAAAATCATACAGTATCTGGATCTCATGGAGTCGGAAACCAGGCGTACCAGCAGAATAGTATCCAATCTTCTTTCTTTCTCAAGACAGAACAAGATAGAACTGGGCAGAGTTAACATCAACAATCTGATTGAAGAGACCCTCATACTGAATTCAAATCTGCTGAAAATAAACAATGTTAGTGTCGAAACCAGGCTCGATGCCACTCTTCCTCACATGTTTGCTTCCGCCGATCAACTCAAACAGGTATTCATGAACCTTATATCCAACGCGGTAGAGGCGATGGAATCCCAAAACAAAGGCGCTCTGTTAATCGAGACAGTTTATCTGCTTAAGGATAATGCCATTAAAATTATATTAAAAGATAACGGACCGGGCATCCCGGAGAAAGACTGTCAAAAGATCTTCGAACCGTTTTTTACCACTAAAAAGGGTAAGGGTGTAGGTCTGGGCCTTTCGGTGGCCTATGGAATTATTCAGGAACATGATGGAACAATTGAGGTAACCTCGGAAACAGGAAAGGGGACTCTCTTTGAAATCCGGTTTCCGCTCAAAAATAGCACAGATAAATCAATTTCCAACGGGAGAACCACATGAGTGAATCCAGGATACTTATAGTGGATGATGAACTGATAATGAGAGAATCGCTGGCCGGCTGGCTGGAGAGGGACGGATATATTGTTGACAAGGCATCCAGCGGCGAAGAGGCTATAGAGAAGGCGGGCAATATTAAATATGATATCATGCTGGTTGATATCAAGATGAACGGCATCAGCGGTCTGGATGTATTAAAAAAGATAAAGGAATCTGATCCTGATATCGAAATAATCATGATTACCGCATATGGTTCAATCCATTCCGCCATCGAAGCGATGAAAAGCGGGGCATTCGATTATCTTTTAAAACCCTTCGATCCCAATGAACTGGGGATTTTGATAGAAAAGGTCATCAAACACCAGTCAGGATTAAGGGAAAATCTGTATCTCAAGGAACAGCACCGTGAAAGAACAAGATTCGAAAGCATGATCGGTCAGTCCAGGCCCATGCAGGAGGTATTCGATCTTATAGAAGCTGTAGCTCCCATGAATTCAACCGTTCTTATTACAGGAGAGACAGGGACAGGCAAGGGCCTTGCCGCCAGGGCCATTCATGCGAAAAGCCGATGCAGTGAAGGCCCCTTTGTGACGGTCAACTGCGGTTCAATACCTGAACATCTGATGGAAAGTGAGCTCTTCGGATATCAGAGGGGGGCATTTACCGACGCCAAGGAGACAAAAAAGGGCCGCCTTGAACTGGCCCATGAAGGAACTCTTTTTCTGGATGAGATTGGGGAAA
>CAZJOB010000068.1:8938-12787 GCA_964547435.1 uncultured Desulfatiglans sp.
CAGGGTCGGAGGGACACAACCTATTAAAGCCAGCTTCAGGGTAATAGCAGCGACAAACAGGGACCTGGAAAAGGCCCTTAAGGATGGCATTTTCAGGGAAGACCTCTATTACCGTCTCAATGTTGTCTCTTTCAAAATGCCTCCGCTTCGTGAACGCAAAGAGGATATTCCCATTCTCGCGGAACATTTTCTCTACAGATATTCAGGGGAGACAAATAAGCCCGTTGACAAGTTAAGCCGTGAGGCAATCGATGAATTGATGCTGTATGAATGGCCGGGCAATATACGGGAGCTGGAAAACGCCATAGAAAGGGCGGTAGTGGTTACAAAAAGCCGAAAAATAATGTCTGAAGATCTCCCTATATTCCAGCCCGGTCGATTCGATATTTCAACCGGCCAATCCCTGAGAGATATGGAAAGGTCATACATAAGGCGAATACTTGATTCAACCAACTGGAATATTTCAAAGAGCGCGGAAATACTCTGCATAGACAGGTCCACGCTTTACAATAAGATCAGACGATACAGTATCAGGGAATCGGATTGAAACGCCGACGCAATGCAAAGGGCTCAGGACGCGGGAAAAACCTTGAAGCAGGCCATAACAGCGGTCCTGAACCATACCGCTTGCCCCGTGTGCCTTCATACATCCTTGTATCACCTGTGGGTAATCCGGACACATCCCTGCTTGATCATATAACAAAGGGCGTCTCCGATTGTTTCAAATATCCGGTTATAAGGCGCTCACTGATAGAAAGCATGGAGTTCGCCTTTGATTCGGAACGCAATCAATATCATTCCACCCCTGTACTCGAAAGATTTTCTTCACTTGCGCCTTCAAACGCGATTAAGATACTGGCGGTGTGCGACAGGGATCTCTTTATCCCAATCCTTACTCACGTATATGGTGAGGCGCAACTAAACGGAACCTCATGTATAATATCGACATACAGACTTGAGGAGAAACTTCCCATGATCAACAGCAGGGCCGTCTTTTTTCAGCGGGCCTTGAAGGAAGCGGTTCATGAACTGGGACACACCTTCAACATCCGGCATTGCCCGGATAAATCCTGTATCATGCATTACTGCAGGTCAATCGATGATGTGGACAACAAGTTTCTCCGCTTCTGCCGCTACTGCGGCATCCTGCTGGCAGATGCAAAGAGGAAGACCGGTTCGATCATATAGGTTAAAGGGTGCAGCGAAAAACATTATAACCCGGCACTGATGCATTCATCGTGACTCACGGCATTTTTTTAACCATATGCCCCGCGCCCTGCGCCCTGCGCCTTTTTTTAAACTTCATCATGTATGCAGAAAAACCCTGATCAATCTCGTCCATTCAAGTTCGGGCATGCTTCCGAATATGTCTCTTGAAAAACTGCCTCCATCCGCTGCCAGGGGTCCGGAAACCTCTTCAACGATCCGGTAGAGTTCATCTATCTCATCCCTGATAAAATCTTCCGATTCCCTGTTTATCATCAATTCTCCCAGGTCTTCACGCAGATTGTCAGGTTGCACCATCAATACCCACCCGTTTGAATAAGGATCGTCATTTGCGGTGCTTCCTTTTTCCATTAATGACACATTACAGGCGGTTACCACGCCGTTTATGGGTGAGAGAATATCAGCCTGATTATCACCTCTTGCAACACGTATATCGGCATTGTTCCTTTTTATCCTTTTCCCGATCAGGGGCGCTCTTATGGTGTCAAGAGGTCCCAGCAGCCGGAGTGCAAAATCATCCATGCCAATCCGCGCCGAGGCACCCTCCTCTATTCTGACCCAGGTATGGCCCTTGTGAAAATAATATCCCTGGGGAATCTCAAATCCGTTAACGCTGAGCATATTCACCGGTCTTATAACCGCATGAACCGAAGATTGGTCCTCAAAGAACTGATCAAAATCACAGGACCCGCATTGATAATTATAGGCGCAGGGTCTTCTGACGACCCGGTTGGTGAGGCTGTGCCTGCACAGCCTGTCAAGCCCTGATCTTTTTCTCATAGCGTCCTGCCAGCTTGTCTGCTTACCCTTTTCAACCCTTTGACGCATGCCCAGGTCATATTTGCAGGAAGTGCAGTCATAATAATTATTGCAGGCCTTAAAATCCACAACACCCGCCTGCATCCAGATACACGGATTAACGGCCTGTGCATCCCTGCCGGGTTTAACCATCCCTGCCTGTTTGCCGGTTGAATCAATCGTTTTCAGGTCATCCTTTTGTTTCACCACGCTGCTTTTCACCTTTTGCGGCCCTGAATTCGCCTGATCCAATCTTTCCTCTCTCTTCTTATTTTCAGCCATTCCACCTGCTCCTTGTTTAAGTTTTTATTTTCTGAAATCTTTACTCTTTGACAAAGCAAGGAGAATGCCATAAGCCACAACTCCGTTTCTTGTCATGCTAATCATCTGATATGTTTACCATTTTTTAATATTACGAATGTTATTCAGATATTGGAAATGATTATCATGAGAAGAATAATGTAGTTATATCCTACAGTAAAATGCTTTCGGGCAAGGCCAGCCATACGTAAAATCCATATATTCAGGGGTGTTGGCCGTTTGTAGAAATATTCGACACTTTATTCCTGATTATCAACATTTTCCACATATTTGATAGAGCCTCATCAATGAAACATCCTTGACTATAACCATTTCTTGTCATATTCTTTTTTTTCACTGACGCTGCTACATAAAAACAGGAGGTGTACAATGGACCCAAGAATTAAGAAAGCTGTTAACTCCCTTCGAAAAAACCGTTTTAATGTGGAATATGCCGAAAAGGCAGAGGATGTGGCCGATATAATTCTCAGGCTCATTCCAAAGGACGCACGCCTTGAAATGGCCGGTTCTATGTCTGTCAATCAGACGGGCTTAAAAAAACTGCTTATTGAAAGGGGAAATAAGGGTCTTGTCCCCGAAGAGGGCGGATTCAACCCCTTTGAGGTGCAGAAGACCAGGCAGGATGTGCTTCTGGTCAGCACAAACGCCGTCACCCTTGACGGCAAACTTGTCAACACCGACGGCATGGGCAACAGGGTTACCGGCATGGTTTACGGCCCTAAACAGGCCATACTGGTAGTCGGAAGGAACAAGATAGTAGATAATGTTAGTGAAGCGCTTGACAGGGTGCAGAATGTTATAGCCCCATATCACGCGAAAAACATGGGTCTTAATACACCCTGCGCCAAAACAGGAAAATGTGAAGACTGCAACTCGCCGGCCCGCATCTGCAACATCACAACAATTATCAGCAAAAAACCGCCCGGAATCGATTTCACCATAATAATGGTCAATGAAGACCTGGGACTGGGATGGGACCCGGAATGGCCGGAAGAGAGAAAGGAAAAGATAGCCGCTGCCTACAGAAAGGAATGGCAGGAAATGATTAAGGAAATGGGGCCTCCCCCTCGTGATTAACAAATACATTCGAAAAACAGAACCACCGGCAGCGCTGCTGGTGCTGTTTGATCAAGGAGATGAAAATGAGCAAAAAATCATATCACAGCATTTGCGTCTGGACATTCAACGCCGGCAAGGGCGGGTTTACGCCATCGGATACAAGACCGGCATGGAGCGGCGAACGGCTTGACACCATAGGAAAGATAAAACTGATAAATGAAAAGATAAGGCCCAGGCTTCCCGGTCATATAGAACTGGGGCTTGAGGCCCATTATGACTACGAGTATTGCGAAGATAACGCCTCCGCAATAGCCGACGCCCTTTGCGAATGCGGAATATCTCTAGCCATGGCAACGCCCGGGGCCCACAGATACTTTCCCTATGGAGGTATCTGCTCTCCTGATCCCGGGGAAAGAAAAGCAGCCAATGAATATGGGGCCAGGG
>CAZJOB010000069.1:0-3919 GCA_964547435.1 uncultured Desulfatiglans sp.
GAAAAATTAGCATCAAAGGTGACATTTTTACTTCTCAGAGATCAAGTGTTCTGAATTTAACCGCAAATGACATCCGCCGTCGCCTTTGGCTATGGCGTGACAAGCTATGGGCGCTAAGTTTATTGCGAATCGGGTAACCGGCAGAAAAATGCCGGTTTACGATTCACACAAAGATTGCATTTTCAGATGGTTAAAGGGGAAGTTATGTGATTTAAGGGTTTAAAATAAAAATCCAGTAGATCCGGTAAATCCTGTCAAAATAATTGATTCCGCGATTCCCGATAAAAGAATAAATCCCTCCCCACCTCCCTTTACAAAAAGGAGGGGCTATGAGAAAGAACTTTATCTCTCTGTGTCTCCGTGGTGGCTATTATTTTTTATCGCGAAAGCCTCGATTCATGTCACGGCTGGAAAGCCGTTCCCTCAGGTCTGAAGGGCAGGCGCAGGGGCCTGCCCTTACAGTTTCAGGGATATGTTGAAAGGGTTATTATGGGGCACAGGTTGTCCGGTGGATGGCCTGTGCCCGGAAATGTGTGCCTTCTATTCCTTGTTCGCGCCTTCTCTGAGCCTGGCGTAATAGGCGTCAAACGCCATGATCTTATCGAGGTTCGGATGTTTTCTGGCGCCTGTTTCTTTGTTTATGTACATGACCTGCTGTTCCTGTTCATCAAATGCAGGCCACTCCGGCAGCCCGTCTTCGTTGGGAACGCCGTTTTTCGCGAAATTGGTCCACCAGGAACTCAACATGTCGCTTAATGCTTTCTCTTCCGGATCTTCAGTTGCAGGCCCCATTGAACCGGGATTTCTAAACACATAGGAGATTTCAGCGGCATGATTCGCGCCGTCCGAAGACATGGGGGTGCGGTGATCAAAGTAATACACAAAGGCCCTGTTTTTACCGTTTCGGGACTGCATGCTTGCCCATGCCCAGGTCGGCCAGGCAAAGGACGAATCACGCATCAGGTCCTTCGCAGACCTGAACGCCTCTTCATCAGTAGCGTGCGGATATGCATTAAGCAGTTCTTCAGCCGCGGCAGCATACATACCTTGTATCATCATCTTGAAACCTTCGCTGGAAACAGGCTGTGTTACAAAGAGGCCGCCCTCATTGGAGTTGGTTCCAACCAGAATCGGGGTATCATTGAACTCGCCGGATTCAAAAGTCTTATACTGGTTATTGGAAACTGTAAAACCGTCGGCAACGGGCCAGAAATTTCCCATGCCTTTGGTATTCTTCTGAATCTCTTCAGCGCTGAGTGCCCTTGCCTCGGCAATTGTTGCTGCGCCCAGTTCTTTCAGATATGCCTCACCCTGTTCTTCGGCCTGCTTAAGTGTCACGCGCGGGGGTGACATGGACCCGCCACTCTGTGAAATGGCGCGATGGAACAGCCCCTTTGCCATGGGAGACGCAGTGAGCATGCTGACAGCAATGCCTCCGGCGGATTCGCCGAAGATGGTTACATTTGAAGGGTCGCCGCCAAAATTCGCTATGTTTTCCTTTACCCACCTGAGGCCGGCTATCTGGTCCTGAATGCCGTATGCCCCGGAACCCTTTCCGCTTTCAGCGCTCAGTTCGGAATGGGCCAGAAAGCCCAGAGGCCCCAGGCGATAGGTGACACTGACCAGCACCACTCCCTTTTTGGCGAGGTTTGTGCCGTCATAGGCTGGCGTGCTTGTCATTCCGATGCCAAAACCGCCTCCATATATCCACACCATAACAGGTCTTTTCTCATTAACCTTTTTCGCGGCTGTCCATACGTTCAGATACAGGCAGTCTTCGCTGATCTCCTGGGGTCCTCCCAGCATGGCGCCGAAGGCAGTATCCTGCATGGGCCCGGGAGCAAAGGTGTCAGCCTTTTTTACACCCTGCCAGGGGACAACAGGCTGAGGCGATTTCCAGCGGAGATCTCCCACGGGCGGCGCGGCAAAAGGGATGCCCTTGTATGAAAATACGCCGTCCTGCATGACCCCTTCGATTGCGCCTCCGGTCACCTGAACTGTTGTTGCAAGAGATGGCGCGGCAGGCTCTTCAACTGCTGTCTTTTGAGACGAGGCCGCAGAATCATCCTTCGATGTTTTAGGGGAACCGCCATCACACGCGATAAATGAAATTATCATGAAAAAAAGCGCGATTAAACGTATTGATTGTTTTATGAACATTATGACCTCCTTTTTAAAAAGGTTTAAATAAATTGCACTCGCAAAAAGTCCTAAAAACGTCATTCCCGCGAAGGCGGGAATCTATAAGCATCTGAAAAAACTGGATTCCCGCCTTCGCGGGAATGACGAAAATGGGAAACAAATACATTCTCGGACAACCTCCTAGAAGCACAGAGCTCGCAGAGAAAGGATTTATATTAAAGTTTTAAAAACAAAAATCTCTGCCTGTCCCGCCATTTTATCACGCCATCTTGTCACGCCGAAGCTTTGGCGTAGGCGGAAGCTTTATGCGACGGCGGAAGCGCTGTAGCGTGACGACGGCGGATGATCTCTGTGCCTCCCTGGCCCGCCAAAGCTCAAAGAGCGAAGGCGGCTGTGAGAAATACTATTTTTACGCACCGAGATATGACTGTTTTATCTTTTCTTCATTCATAAGTTCTGTCCCGGTTCCTGAAAGGGAGATGCTGCCCGCTTCAAGCACATACCCGTAATCCGCTATGCGCAGGGATTCGGCTGCATTCTGTTCAACAAGCAGTATGGAAGTGCCGCGCTTTTTGATCCTTTCAAGCGTGTCCATTATGTTCATGAGAATTACAGGGGCAAGGCCCAGGGACGGCTCGTCAAGCATAAGCAGATCAGGCCCTGACATCATGGCCCTGCCCACGGCAAGCATCTGCTGCTCGCCTCCGGAAAGAGTGCCCGCATGCTGTTTTTCTCTCTGTTTGAGGATCGGAAACATCTCATACACCTCATCTTTCTGTTTCTCAATAAACCTTTTGTCTTTGCTTCGAATATATGCTCCCAGTTCAAGGTTCTTTCGAACAGGCATCTCAGGGAAAAGAAGCCTGCCTTCAGGGCAGTGGGATATTCCGGATCTGACTATAAGGTCAGGCGGCATGTTGTTTATTTTGTTGCCATTATAAATAATGGTTCCGCTGAAGGGCCTCAAAAGCCCTGAAATGGTCTTCAGAAGGGTGCTTTTACCCGCGCCGTTTGCTCCGAGAATGGTAACCAGTTGCCCTTTTCCTACCTTCAGTGTGACATCCCTGACCGCCTCAAAGGCGCCGTATTTAACATGCAGGTTTTCTATCTTAAGAGGCACGCCTTCCTCCGAGATATGCCTTTATCACCTCTTCATTCGTTGCTATCTGCGCCGGGACTCCTTCAGCCAGATGTTTCCCGTAGCTTAATACTATTATCCTGTCCGATATATTCATCACCATTTTCATTTTATGCTCTATGAGACACACAGTAATACCGGAATTTCTTATCCTGTTGACCAGATCTATCAATCCTCCTATTTCATCGAGATTCACTCCGCCCGTGGGCTCATCTAAAAGGAGAAGCCCCGGGTCAGTAGCCAGTGCAAGGCCTATGGAGAGCCTCTTCTGCGCCTCCTCGGTAAGGCTGCCGGCAATAACATCCCTCTTGTCTTTAAGACCCGTGAATGCCAATATCTCTTCGGCCTTTTCACTCATCCTTCTCTTTTCGCGCCCTGCTGAAGGAACGCCCAGGACCATACTCAGCAAACCGGCGCGGGCGTGAAGGGACTGGCCTATTATCAGGTTTTCAAGAACAGTGCTTTTGTCAAATATGCTTGTCATTTGAAATGTGCGGGCTATACCGGCGCGCGTGACCCTGTGAGGGTTGTATCCAGTGATATTTTTTTCCCTGAAGATGATCTTTCCTGATCCGGGTTTATAAAATCCTGTCAGAAGATTAAAAAGGCTGGTCTTTCCCGCGCCATTGGGGCCTATTA
>CAZJOB010000069.1:3956-12781 GCA_964547435.1 uncultured Desulfatiglans sp.
CTTTACCTCAAGGAGATTCATGTGCCTTTATCCTCTGTTTAATGAATTAATACGAGTTTTCAAGGGGCCGCACGATACATGCTTAAGGAACCATCCTGAAATTCCCGAAGGCATGAAAAGCAGAAAAAGCATAAGAATCACACCGTTTATAAAGGTCTTTAGCGATGGCACTATCTGCAGGATTTCGGGAATGGCCATGAGCACAAAAGTGCCGATTAAAGGGCCTGCCAGCGTGCCTGCGCCGCCGACAATCAGATAGGCCACAACATCCATGCCTCTGGCGAAATATGATATCTCGGGGCTTATCACAACATTATATGAGCCGTAAAGCACTCCTGCTACTCCCGCGATAACGGCGCTTATTGTGAAACTCAGGATTTTTTTGGCCATTGTATTGATTCCAAGGGCCGAGGTCAGATTTTCATTGCAGGATATGGCCGTGAAGATTTTTCCTGTCAGGGTAATTGTGAGCCTGTGAAAGAACAGGATTGTTAAAATGAGAAAGAACAGGACAAAATAGTACATGGGAAGAAGCGATTCAAAGCTCAGACTGCCCCATGGCAATGGTATGGGAGAAGGCCTTGGTATGCCCGCGAGTCCGTTTGCCCCTCCTGTAAGATCAACCCAGGCAACTATTACCACGTTTATGATTACTGAAAAACCCAGCGTGACAAGAATAAAGTAGGGGCCCCGAAGCTTGAGGGCCGGTATTCCGATGAGGTATCCGAAGATTCCCGTAATAATCAGGGCAAGAAGAAAGGCAGGCCAGAAGCCCATGTGGAGTTTTACTGTAAGGATGCCGAAGGCGTATGCGCCGATGCCGAAGAAGGCTGCCTGACCAAGGGATAATTGACCAGTGTAGCCGTAGATAAGGTTGATGCTGAAGCACAGTATCGTCCATATGTATATGAGCATCAGCATGCCTGTAAGATATCCCCCGAGAAAGGGAGGGATTATTACAGCGGCAAGAAGAAGCGGCAGCCATAAGGCTGTTCTGGTTCTGAATAAATTTATCAGGGTCTCCATATATCCTTTCCAAGCAGCCCCCTGGGTCTGAAGAGAAGCATCAGTATCATGATTCCGAACACGAATGTCAGGCTGTAAGTGGCGCTTATGTAGCCTGAGGCAAGGCTTTCCACGATTCCGAGAATCAACGCTCCAAGCACGGCGCCTCCCAGGCTTCCCAGGCCTCCGAATACTATGGCTGAAAAGGCGACCAGAAGAGGACCCATTCCCATGGTGGGTTCCAGCAGAACAGCCGGGCCGATAAGCACTCCGGCAATGCCGGCAAGTGCGGTTCCAATAACAAAGGCAAGGGCCGAAACCTTTGTAACCCTGATTCCGCAGAGCATTGCGCCTTCTCTCTGCTGGGCAGTGGCCTCCAGGGTGGCGCCGACAGTGGTTTTCTTTATAAAGATCTGAAGGGCCGCCAGGACTATTACTGTGCCGATTATCACAATCAGCCTTTGAAGGGGTATTGAAATGCCGCCCAGGGTGAGCACTCTGCGGCTGAAGGGCACAACAATCCATTTTGTTTCAGTGCCGAATAAATAGAGGGCCGCGCCCTCAATGATCATTAGCAGGGCCATGGCAGTGACAAAAAGATTGACCTCGGGCACATCCCTCATTGGGAAAAAGATAAACCTGTATATGACAAGACCCAGAATGCCGAGCGCCACGGTCGCGAGCACAAGCGCAAGCCAGTAATTAACGCCAAGGGACATAATAAAATAAAACCCGAAATAGGCGCCGACCATATAAAGATGCCCCTGCGCAAAGTTGGGGACGTTAAGGATTCCAAAAATTAAAGTAAGTCCTGAGGCAAGGAGCATATAGATACACCCCTGGGAAATCCCGTTGACCAGATATTGAATAAATTCCGCCGTAAAGATCACCTCGCTGAAAAATATTTCTCACAGCCGCCTTCGCTCCTTAAGCTATGGCGGGCCGGGGAGCCGCAGAGCTCACGGAGTTTTATTTTTTTACTATTCCAGCTCTTCCCTGGGCACCTGAAGCTCTTTAACCTTTATATAACCCCCGTCCCGAATTTCAAGCAGAAAATCCGGGGCCCCGTATATCAGCCCGTTGGAAAGGACGTCCGTGTTGGGAAAGATGATGGGAATTCTGCCTTCTCTCAGGGCATCGGGCGCGGCCGCCCGGATGGCATAGGGATCATCCTTTGATCCTGATATCTCCATTGCCCTTGCCGCCATATATACCACCCCGTAGATATGAGACCCGGGCTGGGCGGGGGCATCCCCGTGTTTTGCCTTGTACTGTTCAAGATAATTTGTAAGGTGGCCTTTTGTATCCTTTTCAGGATGGGCCTGGTAATACATCCACTGGGTCGCCTCAACAAGAGAGCCTTCCAGACGATCGAGGCCCACTATCTTTTCGGATTTCTTGCCCCAGTCTGAATTAAGCAGAAATTTGCCCTTGTATCCAGTATCCAGGGCATGCAGGGCCGCGAGCGCCTGGGGTTCTTCATAAAGGCTTAGAAAAATGATATCAGGGTCTCTGGATTTGAATTTTGTCATTATTGAATGATAATCGGTCAGTGTCTTGCTGTCTATTGTCTCAAATCCCGATACTTCACCGCCAAGATCCTCGAATCTTTTTCTGAACTTTTCTGCCCATGATGTGTAGGCCTCATTGACGTCAGCGATTATGCACGCCTTTTTAATGCCCCTTTCAATGCATGCTTCAGCCATAGGAGGCCCCCAGTATATGGCGGGAAGTCTTTCCTGAAAATAAAGGGGATTTCCTTTTTTTCTGGAAAGATCGGAAGCGGACATTCCGGAAAAGAGGACATTAAGACCAACGTTTATTTCCTGGCACGCCCATGTGGCGGGAGTTCCGAAAGGGCCGAATATCACGGGCACATTATGCATTTCAACAAGTCTTCTCATGCCGTTGACGCTCTTTGAAGGATCCCCGCTGTCATCATAGCTTTCTACCACAAGCCTGTAACTCTGCCCGTTGATTAAAACGCCCGGGCCATTGTCGCCAAACGTGCCGTTTTTGTTAATGTTTTCCACTGCCAGTTGAACCGAACGAAGTATGCTCATGCCGAAATATGCGTTTGGTCCGCTTTGGGGGCTTATTACACCCACTTTAATGATATTGCCGGTATCGTTGGAACTCGTGCCGCACCCGAATGCCGCTGCCAGTGCAATTCCGGTTAAAAAGACGAATAATCGTTTCATCAAGATTTCTCCTTATTTCGTTGAGGCCTTTATTTAGGTTGAGAAATTCTTAGTAAAATCATAAAATTAAGTCAAGGTTTTTAGGCGGGAAGGGCAGGGCATAATAAATTATCAGGATAAAGATGATTATTGATCTTACACATACCATTGAGAACGAAATGCCGGTGTTTCCCGGTTCTCTTGCTCCGGAAATAATTGACCTGGAGCTTTATGATGAGCATGGAGTGCATGTGCAGAAAATCACGCTTGACGGGCACACAGGAACACACATTGACCTCCCCGCACATCTCTTTCCGAAGGGTGATACAACTTCGACAATGGATATTTCAGCATTTTTCGGGACAGGAAAGGTCATTGACTGTACCTCCTGCTGTTCGAAAGGCGCTATCGGCCTGAATGCGTTAAGTGAGACAGACATGGCCGAACCGCCTGATTTTCTGCTTTTTTACACGGGATGGAGCAGGTTCTGGGGATCAAATGAATATCTCGAATCTTTTCCCGTTCCATCACAAGACCTGACGAATGCCATTATTGGCAGCAGCGTGAAGGGGGTGGGACTTGATGCCGTCTCCATTGATCCTGTTGATTCGAATGACCTGCCCAATCATAAAAAGATTCTGGGCGCTGGCAGGATAATTATTGAAAATCTGAAAAATCTGGATAAACTCATCAATAAAAAATTTATGTTTTCCTGCTTTCCGCTTAATCTGTTGAATGGAGACGGTTCGCCTGTAAGGGCTGTTGGGATTACTTAAAGGAGGTATGATATGAAAGGACTTCTCACACTTTTTTTATTATTTACTGTTTTATTCTCAGTTTCAGCAATGGCGCAGGAAGGTTTCAGTACCGATATAATCAGTACGTCGGAAGGAGACCTGGCTATCACATTCATAGGCCACGGCACCCTTATGTTCTCCTTCAAGGGCAAGGTCATTCATGTTGATCCATGGACCAGGTTTACTGATTATATAAATATGCCAAAAGCCGATATAATCCTCATTACACATGAGCATATGGATTACTTTGATAAAAAGGCGATCGATACACTAAGCACGAACAAAACCAGACTTGTGCTGACAGAGAAATGTTACAGTCAGACAGGCAGAGGAATTGTGATGAAGAACGGGGAGACCAGGACTATTGACGGATTAAGGATTGAGGCGGTTCCAGCCTACAATATTGTTCATATGCGCGGTGAAAACAATCCCTTTCATCCGAAAGGAGATGGAAACGGGTATATTATTGCCTTTGGAGACAAGAAGGTTTATGTGGCGGCAGATACTGAAAACACGCCTGAGATGAAGGCATTGAAAGGGATTGATATCGCTTTTTTACCTATGAATCTGCCTTACACCATGAGCCCTGAAATGGTTGCAGACGCAGCAAGGACCTTTAGACCGAAGATCATTTACCCCTATCACTTTGGCGACACAGACACCTCCATTCTGGTAGAACTGCTTAAGGATGAAAAGGATATCGAGGTGAGAATCAGGGATATGCAGTAAAAGAAGGCGCATCCGCCGTCGTCAAAAGCGTTCAGACTATGGCGGGACTATAGGGCTCAAGGTGAAAGGCGCAGGGAAAGACCAAAGATAGGGACAGAGTGAGTCGTGTCCCTTTAGGGGCTCTGTGTTGTTGCTGAGGACTATTGTGCTGCACCATCATCTGCGGGCAGGCACGGAGGCCTGCCCCTACAGTTATGTTAATATTCAATTCTTATTGCATCCTTTGCTGTCATTCAGCCATTTATATTGCGTTTAAAATAGGTTTTTTGAAAAGGAATGCGGATTTAAAGCCTTGATGGTCTCGTAAAAAGCTAATTTATACCGCTTCGCGGCAACCTATGAGAAACGAAGTCGACGACTTCATTGGAAGGGACTATCTTTTCCCCCTTTGGAAAAAAATAATCTTTCCCCCTTTTGGAAAAGGGGGCAGGGGGATTTAACGAAGGTGGTGCCCGCACCATGCAGAATAAAAGCTCGATTGATGCAAAGGCAAAATCCCTCCCAACCTTCACTTTACAAAGGGAGGGGTTGGCTCCTCATTTGCATAAGGAAATAGAGAAGGGTTGAGCGCCCTGCGCCCGGTCTTTATACGTCCCCCTGAGTCTTCATGATGGCAAGGATATTTTTTGCGGCTTCGTCAATGTCCTTATCCTCATCAAACGGATACACATCGGTTATTCCCATAAGGGACAGGGTCCTTCTTATTACGAGCGCGCTATTTTGGGCGTAGAGATTCCTGAGATCATTCAGGTATCTCCATGTATCCCATATCTGCTGAAGAGAATCCGGATATGCCTGCCCGTCGCCCTGTCTCAGGGATGAAGCGGTTGCCCTGTTCCATGCCCTGGGAACCAGGTTCACGCCTATTGAGACAAGCCCGTTAAGGCTGGGATGATCAAGAAACCGGGATTCATCTCCGTCGTATATCCGGAAATAGTTCAGGGATCTGACCGCCTTCTGGTAGTTGTAGAACCTGTCAAGTGAACCGCAGAAGACAAGCCCCCTGATGTTTTCGATTCCCATCAGGTCCTTGAGTATCGAGGTGCGGATATTGCTTCTTTTAAAGGATTTGTTTGTTGTTTTCACCCTCATTGGGTCATTATAAAGCACAAACGGTTCATCCACCAGTGAGGATAACTCTTCGTAGTATTCGCGCAGGCCCCTGTTACTGTGATAGAACAGAGGGGTGTCGACCCAGAATACAGGGCCGGAATAGTTTCTTGCTTCACGTCTCTTTTTCAACAAAATAAGGTTTTCGCGTGTCGATTCTTCGGTTTCACCTGTTATACAAATAAAGAGAGGCATCGCGCCATGGATAATTGCCATAATCTTATCAAACAGGTCCGCCCTCTGATCAGTATTAAGGGCGCAGGCCTCTTCAGGGTGAGGGCCTGATATCAATATACCCTGGACATAGGGTAGAATCCTGTCCATGTGCCTGCCAAGACCTCTTCCGTCTATGGAATTGTTTTCATTTAGCGGCGCGATCAGGTCTGCTATCAGACCCCGGGGCAGATTAATGAATGCCATTTATCCTGAATTCCTCTCTTCCGAAAAGTGTATGAAGATGAATAATGCCTTTTAGATGATGTTCCCTGTCAAGCGTTATCAAATGCGTTATGCCATATAGCTCCATAATCCCGAGCGCCTCGGCCGCTGAAAGATCCTCATCAATGGTTCTCGGAGAAAGCGTCATAACCTCTTCCACTTTAAGGCCGTGAATATCCTGCTGTCTCATTAAGCCCCTTCTCAGATCACCGTCAGTCAATATTCCCTTTACTATCTTCTCTTCATCAACAATAACTGTCGCGCCTATGCCTTTTGAATCTATCTCCATAATGGCGTCACGAACCAAAGTGCCCATTTTGACAACCGGTATGTTGTCATTCGTGAACATGACCTCCCTGACTTTTGTGCTCAATCTCTCTCCCAGGCTTCCTCCCGGGTGGTACTTTTGAAAATCCTTTCTGTTGAAATTCCTCAGTTTCATAAGGACAACCGCGATAGCGTCGCCCATGGCAAGGGCCGCGGTAGTGCTGGTTGTGGGAGCCATCTGAATAGGGCATGCCTCTCTCTCAATGCCAACATCGATTACGACGTCGCTCATTTTGGCCATAGGTGATTCAAGATCGCCGGTCAATGAGATGATTTTGGCGCCCATTTCGCGTTTAATCATGGGGAGAATCCTGTTGATCTCCTGTGTGTGACCTCCGTTTGACAGGGCAAGAATAACATCATCCCTTGTCACCATGCCGAGGTCGCCGTGAATCGCCTCCGCGGGGTGAAGATAAATCGAGGGTGTTCCCGTGCTGCTGAGAGTGGAGGAAATCTTTCTGGCAACCAGACCCGATTTTCCCATGCCCGTCAATATAATCCTGCCCTTTGACTTTATGATTATGTTAACCGCTTTTTCAAACTCAGGGCCGACTCTGTCGATAAGATCCAGAATCCCCTGCGCTTCGATCTTTAATACTTCTTTTGCCTGTTCTGTTATCATTCCGGTATATTCCTGATTGTTGTTTATAATTAGAAAGGTTTCATATCACTTTCAGGCGGCCATCTCAAGGTATTATTTATCAGTCCCCTTCCCAGAAATCCTTCAGCGCCCTGGTCAGATTTATTATGTTGTTTACCCTCATTGGCCTCCATTCTTCAGGCAGAAGGGAGCTGTACCTTTTGCTCCTGAAACGGTCATCGATAAGCACCACAATGCCCCTGTCTTTTTCAGTGCGTATAACCCTTCCCGCTGCCTGGGTCACCCTGTTTATACCGGGAAAGAGATATGCGTATTCATAACCGGCGCCATCCCTTTCCGAGAAATATTTGCTTATAATGTCCCTTTCGGGAGATAATCCCGGCAGACCCACACCATATATTACCGCGCCTGACAATCTTTCGCCGACCAGATCGATTCCCTCTCCGAATATCCCTCCCATAACTGCAAAACCCGCGAGCGTTGAGGGATTATCGGCCATAAACCCCGATAAAAATTGCAGACCCTGTTCTTCATTCATCCCAGGTTCCTGCATTATGGTATCTATTCCGGGGGCAGTCTGTGTAAAGGTAGAGTAAATCATTTTCATATAGACGTAAGATGGAAAATAAAGCAGGTAGTTGCCTGTCTTTCCTTTTATTATCGGGGCTATTATTTGTGCCGCATTTTGCCTTGTCTTTTCTCTTTGCCTGTAACGTGTTGATATACTGTCAAAAATTATGATGCAAAGATTGCCTGGAGGAAAAGGAGAGGGTATGGTCACAGTTTTTGCGGTTTCGCTGCACCCGAATAATCTCCTGAAATAATGAAGGGGAGACATGGTCGCAGAAAAAAAGATGGATGATCTGCCCTTTTTGAGACTTTTTGCGAGACGAGTCGAAGGATCAATGCAGAACAGCTTGATTCTCAAATCTCTGTTATTCTTCTCATATATTGTGGCGTAGTTTGAGTCATAATCCTCAGCCACCCTTAAAAAATCCCTAACCTTAAAATACAGGTCTAAAATAGTGTCTCTGTTTTCAATCTTTTCTCCCGATTGAAAGATATCCTCCGCTTCCTTTTGAAAACTTTTAAGCAGGGGCAGAATCTCTTCAGGAACCCTGTTTTCAGACATGTATTCACGTTTCTCAGAAACAAGTTTCCAGTATTTGAGAATTTGTGAATTAATATTTCCAAGGCTTTTATATAGCAGGGGAAGACTCTCCTTAAGGGGTCTTCTTACGTCGAGAATATCCTGTTTGGAGATTCCGGCTGAGAACATCTCTCTGGACCGGTCGACCAGATTATGGGCCTCGTCCACCAGAAAGATAAAATCATTTTTTTCTTCAATAAAAAACCGCCTGAGATAAACCTTCGGATCAAAAAAATAGTTGTAGTCGCAGATAATAATATCCGCGAAAAGCGCGAGTTCAAGAGAGAGTTCAAATGGGCAGATCCTGTATCTGTTAGCAATCTCTTCGATTGTTTCTCTCAAAAAGGGGTCTTTTTTGAAAAACTCCTTCACCGCGTCATCGATCCGGTCATAGAATCCCTTTGCGTAGTCACACTCATCGGGCGAGCACCTGGCCCCGGGCCTGAGACAGATCTTTTCCTTGGCCGTGATTGTAAGCGATTTGATTT
>CAZJOB010000070.1:0-12594 GCA_964547435.1 uncultured Desulfatiglans sp.
GCCATCGCCAGCCGCAGAAACCGCCCGCCCCGATCCAGAATTTTTCATAATGCTTTACCCATGCAACCGATTTGACCTTGCTTTCGGAGTACATCCTTTCTTCACTATAATCCGCCATGAATTCATCTCCGTTGTAAGGCACCATGGCATCGGTGTAAAGTCTGGCGGCCTGTTCGGCTGTCAGAAAGGGATCTCCGGTCCACGCCATCCAGTGCAGGGGATAGTCGGACATCATATGAAGCATGAGATCACGTTCTCCCAAAAGAGATCCATAGCCCCATTCTACCTCGATCCTCGCATCGTAATGATCAGAAGTCCCCCAGTAGGTTAAAGGAAGCACGCCTTTATGAAGGTCTTCTTCAAGCAACCCGTATTTTTTGGCAAACCTCGCGGCGCCCTCGGCAAGATCATTGCCGATTCCCCTGCGTGATGCCATGGTTTCCATGAGCATATCAGGGAAACTTTCAGAGTCCCACTGATCAAGAGGAAGGTCGCATTCGATCATTTTGCCTTTTCCGACAAGACCCCTGTCATAAAGATTCTTCAGGTAATTTTTTGTCGGTATGAGCTGCCAGTGACCGAACCCGTATTTCTGCATCAGGTCGTTATTTCTTCGTGTCTTCTTCAGATCTCCGTCGCCTCCGAAACCTCCGAAGGTCATTGTTCCGCCGCATACCGATTCATTGCTGTCAGAGCTTGCCGTTCTCATTCGACAACCCCTCGGACATGAAGCACAGGCGGCAGCCCTGGCAGGAACAAGAGGCACCTGTCCATTGGTGGTATTTGAGCCGCTTGGAGCGCCCGCCGACACCCTGTACATTCCGGAAATAAATCTGTTGCCCTCACGCGGGTTGTCAACATTCCACTGGAATTTGTTAAACCACAATCTGGTTTCCATAAACGCTTTGGGATCGGCAATGGGCACGCCCCCCGTGCCGATCGCGCTGATGGCCTTGAGGTTTTTGGAACCGAATACACCTCCGAAACCGCACAAAGCGGCCTGTGAACCGGGCCCCTGAAGCAGGCAGCCAAGACGGCTCTTTGTTTCGCCCGCGGGACCGCAGCATACCACGGCAGGTATCTGAGTGGAGTAATCATCATCGCTGACTTCGGCCCATTCACCATGCTTGAGGCCCGGCATTACCCGCCTGGCTATCTCCTGCTGTGTGTCCCAGGTGTCCATTCCCCATATTCCATTGGCGTCTTCAATGACCACCTTGTCATTAACAATGTTGATCCAGCAGGGTTTATCGGATGCTCCTCCAACAACGATGCCGTCCCATCCGGCAAATTTCAACTGGGCCGTAAAGCGGCCTCCAAAGTTGCTGTGCCCGAACCATTCTATGGGATAAAGCATCGGAGACAGTCCCTGCACATCAACCCTTCCTGAGCCGGGCATAAAGGTCCCTGAAAAGGGTGAGGCCATAAGTATAACAAGATTCCTGGGATCAAATGCCTCAAAGGGCAATTGATCTCCTACAAGATCAAAAAATATTGCCGAACCCATTCCATGACCGCCGCCGAATTCCAGGTACTTCTCTGTAGGAATCTGGCTGATTTCCTTTTTGCTCAAATCTACCTTTAATATCTTACCTGTATATCCGCCTTTCATTTTTTAACCCTCCTGTTTCTTTGGCGCCGGTTTTGGCGGCATCTTGAACTTCGGCGTATTTTTCATCATTGGCGGTACAATCGTGCTGTTGTCAACCAGACCGAGATTAAGCCAGTGTTCATTACGCAGATTAACGTTATAGCCTTCTGTCTCCTTCTGATCAGGAACCGTGGAAACAAATTTTATCGCTTTCATCGGGCAGGCCTCCACACATGCCTGTTTGCCGTTTATACCGCCTTTTTCATTCCAGTATGGAGTATCAATGCAAAGGTCGCATTTCATGGCATTACCCTTGATGTGGTTCCAGACAGTGCGGTGAGGCTGCTGGGGACACATTTTAAGGCAGGTCTGACAGCCAATGCACTCATCTTCATTGATTCTTCTGATATTGCCGTTTTCAGTGTCAATAAAGGCCGCGCCCACAGGGCAGTTAATAACACAGGGGGGCGTGACACACTGACGGCATACTGCTATCTGGAGATCATTGGGGAATTTTCCGAATGAATCCTGTATTATCTGGATACGTGAGAGCGACAGGTTCTGCTCTCCGTAATGAACCAGCGAACAGCTCAGCATGCATGTGGTGCAGCCGATGCATTTTTTGCTGTCATACACCAGATAGCCCTTTGACTCGGGATATGAGACTTCCTGAGTCTCTGACGCGGCAGCGGCTCTTACGCCTGTGGTCGCTGCCAGTGCGCCTGCGGCCAGCGCCGCACTGCCGCCCACAAGGAATTCACGGCGATTCATTTCCTTTTGAGATGTTTCTTTTTTTTCGGGTTTTTTGATTTCAGACATTCTATAACTCCTTGGTTTAAGAGGTGGAACTTTGACTCACACAAAACTGGGATGAAAAACCGGTTGTTACAGAATAGATTTTTATTAAGTTTTGTTTAAAAAAGCAACCTAAAACAGCAGGGGAATAGAAAAGGCAAAAATAGCAATTAAAGTGAAATAAAGTTCAGGTTTAGTATCTGTTGAAAATTAAATAAAAAGGTGATAAACATACCGTTTCTGAATTCCGGCACAGGAGAATATTGGAGTATTATAAAATGAAAAAATTGATTACATCAGCGCTGCCATATGTGAACAATCTTCCCCACCTGGGAAATATAATAGGCTGCGTTCTTTCCGCGGACGTTTATGCCAGGTACTGCCGTTCGAGAGGATATGAAACACTCTATGTTTGCGGCACCGATGAATACGGCACAGCTACAGAGACAAAGGCCAGGGAAGAAGGCCTGACGTCCCGTGAAATTTGTGACAAATATCATGCACTGCACAGGGATATCTACGAGTATTTTAATATATCCTTTGATATTTTCGGACGTACATCGACCCCGAAACAGACTGAGATCGCTCAGGGCATATTCAAAGACCTGGAGGCTGCCGGTCTGATCTCCGAGATGACCACAAAGCGTATATATTGTGAAAAAGACCGCATGTTCCTGGCCGACAGGTATGTTGAAGGCAACTGCCCCTTCTGCGGTCATGAGGACGCAAGGGGCGATCAGTGCGACCACTGTGGAAAACTCCTGGAACCTGAAACCCTGAAGAATCCCCGATGCAAGATATGCGGCACGGCGCCTGTCCTGAAGGAGACATCGCACCTGTACCTCGATCTCGATAAGTTGCAGGAAAAATTGAAAAACTGGGCGGAAACAGCGGCAATAAAGGGAAACTGGACAAACAACGCCATACAGACAACCCAGTCATGGTTTGAAAGGGGACTTCAGCCCAGACCCATTACCAGAGACCTGTCATGGGGAATACCTGTGCCCAGGCCAGGCTATGAAAACAAGGTGTTTTATGTATGGTTTGACGCCCCGATCGGATATATTTCCATTACTGCAAATGCGCGTGAAGACTGGAAGGAATGGTGGCAGAATCCCGAAGAGGTTGCCCTCTATCAGTTTATGGCCAAGGACAATATTCCCTTTCACACGGTTATTTTTCCTGCCTCCCTCATCGGAACCGGCAGAAACTGGACCCTGCTGCACCACATTGACGCAGTTGAATACCTGAACTATGAAAACAGCAAGTTCTCAAAATCCAGAAATGTGGGCGTATTCGGCAATGATGTCAGGGATACCGGAATCCATATTGATCTGTGGCGTTTTTATCTCCTTGCAAACAGGCCCGAGAGAAACGATACCCAGTTTGTGTGGGATGATTTTATTGAAAAGGTCAATTCAGAATTTATCGACAATATAGGCAATATGGTAAACAGGACAGTTGTGTACCTGAAGAAGAATTTTAACGGCCAGATCAGGGACTTTGATTTAAAGGAAGAACATAGAGCCTTTGTTGAGGGATGCTCCGGTGATCTGAAGCAGATTGCCGAAGCAATGGAGGCGGTAAAACTTCGCGACGCCCTGAGGGCCATCCTCGCACTGGGCAACCGTGGCAACAAGTTTTTTCAGGACATGGAGCCCTGGGAGCGGGGAAAGACCGAACCTGAGCATGCTCACGCTACTGTTTCACTGCTCACATATCTGGTCAGGAGCGTGGCAATAACCTTGAATCCTTTTATGCCCGAGACAGCAGAAAGAATACTCAAAATGCTGAACCAGGAGGAAACGGGATGGAAAGAGGTGGGCGTTTTCACGGGGCTTGACGGCCACGTGATAGGTCAGCCGGACATCATCCACAAAAAACTGGATATGAAAATCGCTGAAAAATTCAGAAAGAGGTTCAGCGGAAAGCAGTCCGGATTTGGCAGGCTTCAGTTGAAGGTAGGTCTGATCAGGGAAGTGGCCAATCATCCTGACGCGGATCAGTTGTACTGTCTCAGTGTGGATATGGGGGAACAGGAGCCCAGGAGCATTGTCGCGGGTCTCAGAAAGAGCTATACAACAGAGGAACTGTCGGGCAGAAAAGTAATTATGCTTGCTAACCTGAAACCCGTGAAACTGAGGGGCATTGAATCTCAGGGCATGATCCTTGTATGCAAACACCGCAACAAGATGGAGCTTCTTGACGCCTCTCCCTTTGAGCCGGGCCAGATTGTTACTGTAGACGATCAGGATATTGATCACAGTGAAGTGACCATTGAGGAGTTTAATGAGGCAGACCTGATCGTGAAGAACGGATTTCTCATGATAGGGGATCAAAAGTGCAACATCGGAGGCATACCTGTTGAAACTCACAACCTCAAAACAGGCAAAGTATGCTGAGGCAATAGACAGCGCAAGGTTTTGTAAACTCTCCTCCAGAAGGCAGCATGAATATCTTGCACATCTGGCCCTGAACGCGGTTAAAACCGGGGATTTTCAGGGCTTTTTCACACGATATCAGCAGATGCATTCATGGGTGGACCTCGATAAATACAAATCTCCTCACTGGCTCTCTGATGAGGAGGCAGTCTATGAATATTTTATGTTTCATAACGGGTTCAGCAATAATCCCGTTGAGTTCAATTCAAATGACTCCTTAAAATCCCCGGAATCAGGCATATCGTGGAAACCGGCATTTGAAGTAACTGTAGTGCTCGACCAGGTAAGAAGCCCCTACAATGCCGGTTCCGTGCTTCGGCTCATAGATAATTTCGGATTAGGCAGAATGGTTCATAACTCATCATGGCTCAGAATGGATCACCCTCAGCTTCGCAAGGCCGCCAGGGGATGCGAAAAATGGATTCCGGTTGAATATAAAGAGGACCTTGTCAAATGGCTGGATTCTGTGAAATCTCCGGTTATCGGACTGGAAAAAACAGAGGATTCAATGTCAGTAGATCAATGGCAGCCTGTACAGGAGTGTGTCATAATCCTCGGTAATGAGGAATATGGAATAGCAGGCGAATTAAGGAAATACTGTGATATCCTTATACATATTCCCATGTTCGGATATAAACAATCCATGAATCTTCATAACGCGCTGGCAGTAGTTGCCCACCGGATCGCTTCGGTCATTCAAGAATAAGATGATTTAACCCTTCACAGACCGCTCATATTGACAAATTATAAGTTGTAAAATAGACTTAAAAACCTGTTGGCATTCATCCGGAAATTGCCTGTTTCCGAAGGGACATTAATTAGCCAACAAGGCAAAGGCTTTTAAAGAAAGTAATCGAATGAATAAAATTTTAAAATATCTTATATGGGGATTCATCGCCCTTTTGGTTATATTTGCTGTCACAGGGGCAGGTCTCTGGTATGTATGGTCCAGCAATCTGCCCTATATCGGCACTCTCAGGGATTATAACCCGCCTATTATCACGGAAATATACAGCGCGGACGGCCATGTGATAGGCCGATTATGGAAGGAGAAGAGGATTGTAGTGCCTCTTGACCAGATGCCGGATAATCTGATCAATGCCTTTGTTGCGGCGGAAGACGGAAAGTTTTTTGAACACAGAGGCGTGGATATTTTCAGTATTGCCAGGGCATTCATAAAAAATCAGCTTGCGGGAAAGAAAAAACAGGGCGCAAGCACTATCACTCAGCAGGTTGCCAGGTTAATGCTTTTAAAGACCCAGGAAAAGCTGTATGAGAGAAAGGTCAGGGAGGTGCTTCTTTCTCTGCAGATTGAAAAAAACTTCTCAAAGGATAGAATACTTTTTCTATATCTGAATCACATCTATCTGGGGGGCGGAGCCTATGGAGTTGAAGCTGCCGCGCGAACCTATTTTGATAAAAGCGTGTTGGATCTGAACCTCGCGGAATGCGCCATGCTGGGCGGACTGTATCAGGCCCCCAGCAGGTATTCGCCTGCCACCAATTTTGATCTGGCCAAAACCAGGCAAAAATATACACTGGACAGGATGGTGAATGAAGGCTTTATAACCGAGTCACAGAAAAGTGAGGCCCTTGAGACACCGATTATAATGAGCCAGGCGAAGGAAAATACATTTGAAAAAAGTCCTTATTTCACTGAACATATACGCAGATACCTTGAACAGCAGTATGGGCGGGACCTTCTCTACGAAGGAGGGCTAAGGGTCTATACCACTGTGAACCTGGAAATGCAGAAAAATGCATGGGATGCGATCAGCATGGGCCTTTATGAGCTTGATAAGAGAGAAGGCTTTCGGGGGGCTCCCAGCACCCTTTCAGAAGATGAAATTGATGAATATAGAAAGAAGATCTCTCTTGATTTAGCGGCGAATCCTCCTCAGGAAGACTCGGTTGTGGAGGGGATAGTTCTGGAAATTAATGATGCCGACAAGTTTGCCACAGTGGCCGTTGGCAATGATATGTGCAAGCTTTCACATTCGGCCATGAGTTGGGCCAGAAAACCTGACCCGGACACTCCCTATTATTCTGCCAGACTTAACCGGATAAGTGATGTTCTTGGACCCGGCGATGTCATCAAGTGCAGAATTATTAAACCCGGAGAAGACGATTTTAAATGGCATCTCGCGCTGGAACAGGAACCGGAGGTTCAGGGCGCACTGTTTGCACTTGAAACAAAGACAGGAAAAGTCAGGGCAATGGCGGGAGGCCGTGATTTTTCAAACAGCCAGTTCAACAGGGCCATTCAATCAAGACGCCAGCCCGGCTCAGCCTTCAAGCCGATTATATACGCGACCGCGCTTGAATTCGGAATGACTCCGGCAACCATTATCCTCGACACTCCCTATGTCTCCAGTATGAATCCTGATGAAGATGTCTGGCGTCCGAAGAATTACGCGGAAAAGTTTTTTGGACCCACGTTATTCAGAAATTCCTTGATTAATTCAAGAAATGTCATAACAGTAAAGATACTTAAACAGATCAAGGTTCAAAATGTAATAGATTACGCGAGAAAATTGGGTATAGAGTCCGACCTCACCCCGGATCTTTCCCTGGCGCTTGGTTCTTCCGGGCTCTCTCTTAAGGAGATTACAACGTCATATTCGGCCTTTGCAAATAATGGAGTCCTGGTGGAACCCTTTTTTATAGAAAGGATCGAGGACAGACGGGGTCAGATTATTGAGGAAAATCAGCCTTTGCTGAAGGATGTGATTCCCGATTATGCAGCGTATATAATGACAGATCTGTTAAAGGCCGTGGTCGAAGAAGGAACGGGATGGAGGGCAAGAGAACTGCAAAGACCTGCTGCCGGAAAAACAGGCACAACAAATGATCTGAGAGACGCGTGGTTCATCGGTTACACCCCTGAACTCCTTACAGGCGTATGGGTGGGATATGACGATCAGAGGTCCATGGGAAAGGGTGAGACCGGTTCAAGAGCTGCGTCTCCGATATGGCTCAATTTTATGAAGGAGGCGCTAAAGGGCCAGCCTGTTCAGGATTTTGTCGCTCCTGACAGTGTGGTATTTGCCAAGATAGACGCTGAAAAGGGGCTCCTCGCGAGTCCATATTCTAAAAAGACTGTTTTTCAGAGTTTTAAAAAAGGGACTGAACCGACAGAATACACTCAAAAACCCGAAACGCCAAAAGCAGGCCAATTCCAGCAGTTTGACATGTCTTTTCCTGAGTAGACATTAATTAGTGTGCAGTGGAATTCGCAGCGTTACTGTTGTTGTGTCACCGAATGGCTGAATATCAATGGATCCGTTTAACTGGCGGATAATCCGGTGGGTAATATAGAGGCCCCTGCCTTCTACATCGCCTTCCATGAGCCTTCTGCTTTCATGTTCGGAAATAGCGCCGGTATTTGTCACCTGAACACAGGCCTGGTTGTCTTTTCTGTACGAACTGACAGACAGGGCGCCTCCCTGAAAAGGGATGGCCTTGGTGGCGTTATTAAGAATATTGTCCATCACTCTTTCAATATAGAGGGGATAACACTCTATATACAGGGGGTCTTCTAAAAGTTGTAAATCAAGAGCCACATTCTGTCTGAACTGTTCCTTTATTGCCTCTTTATTAATTTCAAATCTTCTTTTTATAACCTCATTAAGGTCAATGACCTTTTCCTTTCCTATCAAAGAGATGGTTAAGGCCATTTCCTGCATTCTGCTGGTCTCTTCCATGAGTATATTGACATACTGTTTTATCTTGTTCTCATTCGCCAGTGAGCACTCTTTATCAATGAGCGCGCTTACTCTTCGGGCAAAACCGGCAGTTGCTATGGCGGGATTCTTGAAATCATGGAGAATATCGTCCAGGTGCTCCATTCTAAGGGCCTTCATCAGTTCTCTGCCAAAAAACAGGAATATCTCAATTTCATCCGCGCTGTACCCTTTTATCTGATCAACAGCGTCAAAGGTCATAAAATGAGTTGTTTCATTGCCGAATTTCAGCGGTATATAAAGGATTGAATTGACGTTTCGGTTTAAGGCAAAGTCCTTTGTGTTTTTTGATATCAGGCTGCTCTTCCGGGGATCGGTAACAAGCAGATATGATGGCGTTATAATGTCATAGGGGGATACATCTTCAGGGTGTCTGAAACCCAGTATAAGTTCAAAGGCGGGTTCACTTTCAACGGGAAAACTCTTGCCGATTCCATGATGGGATGTTGAATCAGGGTATCCGGCATCAAGCACCACCTTTTTCATGTCTTCGTCTATGGAAAAAAGGGCGCAGCTCTGTATATTTATCATATCTGCAAGCTCGGGGATCAGGCGGTTGAAAATATCTTTCATCTTGACGCCTGTAAGTGAACCCATTTTTGTGAATATCTCCTTTAGAATCCGCTCCTTTTTCTCATTAGCCCTCTGCATTGAAATAATCTTTTTCTGCGCAATGACAAATCCCAGCCTTCTTGACATCAGTTCCGCCAACTGAATTTCCAGTGATGTAAAGTGTCTGTTCTTTTGTGAAAAATATATCTGAATAACACCAGTCGTATTTTTCTCATGGGGGAAAAACCTCGGAATTTCAAAAGGGATTGCCATGAGGGAATTGAAACCCTTTCGCTCCACAATGGTCTTGTCTGAGTAAAGCGCCTCTTCCATTATGTCCGGCACAAGATAAGGCGCTCCTGTTTTCAGGACTTCCCCTGCCACGCTTCCTTCAAATGAGATATGCATCTCCCTTGATTTATCCTCCTGGGGAAAAGATCCATAGGAAAGCATTCGTTTTGTATCGGGTGAATAGATTCTTACAGACGCCAGATCGGCATTGAGAGATTCGACTATTATTTTTGCGACAAGTTCCAGTATCTCTCTTTCGGAGTGCTCAGGATCGATACTCACCACAGAATCGATAAGACCGGATAATTCGGTTAAAAAATCGGGAAGCAGGTTTTTGGATATCCATTCATACATGTTTTCCCAGAACATATCATTCGAAGCAAGGGCGGCGGCCCAATCTTCATGCCTTATTCTCTCAATATGGCTTTTTGAGATACCCAGCATTAATAAATCCTGTGCATCAGTTTTCGATATCCGTGACACCCTTGTATATTATTTCAAAAAGATCGCTGATTTCATCTTTCTCAATACATGAGAAGGCGATTCTCAGGTCGGTCTTTCCGATAGATATTGTGCCGACTCCATACTTTTCCAGGATGTGCACCCGCAGGGTTTCCGCGTCAACAGTCTTGAGTTTCAGACACATAAAGTATCCCGAGTTAAAAGGATAGACATCCCATACTCTGTCGTATCTGGGGTCTTTAAGCGCGGTTTTGACTTCAAGCGCCCTCTCTTTCAGAATATTGAATTTAAGCGAGCTTTCAGATTTGAAATTTTCGGAAAGCAGTGACTTGAGGACAATAGTCTGGCTAAGATGAGACACGTTGGATATGCTTCCTCTCACGTCGCCTGCTGTTTTTCTTTCGAGTGCGTTGTAGAATAGATCCTTATCTCCCCCGGCCATTGCGCCGTATGTAATAAAACCTGTTCTCAGGCCCCATACATAGATCTCCTTTGTGGCGCCGTCGAGTTTGATGGCAAGAAGCCTGGGATCCCTGTTGATGAGATGGGAGAAAACAGATTCCTTCATAACATTATCTTCATAAAAAAGGCCGAAATACGCGTCATCTGTTATTGTGACCACATTAACGCCCTTTTTGGCAATGTTGGTGAGTATATCCGCAATTTTGACTCCCTCCTCCGATGTGATGCTGTAGCCGGTCGGGTTGTTGGGAAAATTGAGCAGTACAATCAGCTTATTCCTTTTGGCTGCCTCTTCTTCAAGACATGCCTTGAATGCCTCCAGATTAAACCCTCCTCTGTCATTAAAGAGGGGGAATTTTACTATTCTGCCGCCCCTTCTCACCTCAAAGATCATGCTGTAATTTCCCCACATCTTATCGGTAAGTATAATAATGTCTTCCGGGTCGACCCACATGTCGGCTACTACGGCCAGTCCGTGAGTGATCGCATTGGTCACCACGGGCAGGCTTATTTTATTGTCTTTTATGGATGGATTTTTCGTTTTAATCGCATCCTTCCACGCCTTCCGAAGTCCGGCTACACCATAGGAAGGGGCATAGGTAAGAGATTCGTCAGGGCTTATACCTTCAACCTGTTCCATTATTGAGGGCAGATACATTGTCCCGCCCTTTTCTGTGGCCATACCTATTGTCGCGTTATATCTATGGGCCTTTTCCTTTGCCTCGGCGCTCTGAGTAAGAATGCCCTTGGGAAAATAGAGGGCCTTGCCTACCTGTGAAAGCATGTCATACACATTGGGATTCGATTTTTTTATAATTTCATTAAGTTCAACAGCCAGTGGGTTCATAAGTCTCTCCGGGTTTATTATGGTTAAGATTGATGATTTCGTAAAAAGTCGATTTTCTTGTCTGTCATTCCGGAACTTGATTCCGGAATCCAATATTTTCATGTAGTTATAGATTCCGGCTTTCGCCGGAATGACGTTTTTGGAACTTTTTACGACTGCAACAAAATTGATGGCTTCATAAAAAGTTAATTTTTAGCGTTTTCTGTCATTCCCGCGAAGGCGGGAATCCAGGCTTTTCAGGCACTTATAGATTCCGGCTTTCGCCGGAATGACGGTTGTTGGACTTTTTACGAGTTCATCAAAATTGAAATTTATCTAAAATTATCTGTCAGTGAGGAATCTTGTCAAGAAAAATTATGATATTATTGTTTTTTTAAATTAACTTGACTTAAAAAGACACATCTTTATATATTCAGATCCTTATCAAAAAATTTTCATAAAAAAAAGGAGTGAACGTATGGACTATAAAAATATTCTGTTCAATGTTGAAGGAAATATCGCAATACTCAAGTTTAACAGGCCTGCTGCGCTTAACGCGATTAACCCGGATGTCTTTACAGAGATAAACGCGGCCCTTGATGAAGTTGAAAAAAACCGGGAGATCAAGGTGCTTGTCATTACCGGAGAGGGCGATAAGGCCTTTGTCGCAGGGGCAGATATAAAACATATGGTTGATCTTAAACCCCTGGAGGCCAAAAAATTCAGCAGGGACGGCCAGGATCTGCTCTTCAGGATTGAAGAGCTTCATATTCCGGTTATAGCCTGTGTCAACGGTTTTGCCCTTGGCGGCGGCTGTGAAATAGCCATGGCGTGTGATTTTATCTATGCATCTGAAAAGGCGAAATTCGGGCAGCCGGAGATTAATCTCGGCGTTATCCCCGGATTTGGCGGAACCCAGAGGCTTGCGCGCCGCATAGGAAACAGCATGGCAAAGGAGCTTTGCATGACCGGAGGAATGATTCGCGCCGAAGAGGCAAAAAACCTGGGCCTGGTGAACAGGGTATTTCCTCACGAAAGCCTGTGGGAGGAGACAATGAAGACCGCGGGGCAGATAGCTTCAAAGGGAAAGGCCGCACTCAGGGCCGTAAAAGACTGTATAGACAGGGGCGCGAATGTTGATCTGACCGACGGATGCTACATGGAGGCCGATGCCTTTGGCCTGATCTTTTCCAGCCCTGACCAGAAGGAAGGCATGACCGCTTTTCTTGAAAAAAGAGCGCCCGGGTTTGAGGGAGAGCTTCCATAGCGGGAAGGTTATTTGTGAATGATATCGTAAAAAGAGTGCTTGCCGGTGACGTCAGGACCGTTGCCCGCCTGATAAGCGATATTGACGACGGGGTTCCTGATGTTCGGCAGGTGCTGAAAAAACTGTATCCCCACACAGGCAGGGCATATGTTATAGGCATAACC
>CAZJOB010000071.1:0-12366 GCA_964547435.1 uncultured Desulfatiglans sp.
ACTGGATTCCCGCCTTCGCGGGAATGACAAAAATGGCACAAAAATGTATTCTCGGGCAACCTCCCTAGATTGCCGCGAAGCGGCATAAAACAGCTTTTTACGAAATCGACAATTATTTTTCCTCCGCATCTTTATTCCAGTCGGATTCCATCTTCAGCGGCTTGCCAGTAACCGGGTTCATGTAATGGAAAGGCACAATGGACGTATTAGGCCACATAGCCGGCGGGGAATCCATAGGTGCATCGGGGCCCGTCGGATCTTCAGGATAGAATTCTCTGTCAGCGGTCACTTCATAAATCATTTTGGTCTTTCCCCAGCCGGACGCATAGTCGGCATGCCAGAGCGGGTTATAATTGAGAATCTGGATCTTCCATACACCATCTTCTTTTACATAGCTGTTCTCGTAGATGCCTCCTTCCCACCATACCATTGGGGACTCTCCCTTTTTAAGGGCCTCTATTGCAGCAGGCGAACTTTCATGAGACCCTGCCTGCATAAGACAGCGGAATCGGGCCTTTGCGGTTTTGCGGTCCTGCGCCACATGGATCACATCCTGCATCTGGGGATGATCCAGAAGAAAACCATAAACAGGTCCGGGTTTGCCTCCTGTGAAACCCTGTAAAAATGAACCGACATACAACCTGCGGACTCCCTGTTCCTTGCCCCGATAAATGCTTCCGAAAAAATGCACCTCTCCATTCTCGGCAAACAGATCCACCACATCTTCATACAGGCATTTATCGATGTAGTACCCGTAGGCGTGATGCAGGTTCCTGATCGCCTGTGTGTCTTCGAGCATTCCCAGCCGGTTGTTCACCTGTTCCAGTTTTTGTACAAGCTCCGAGTTGGAACTGGTCACCTGTTCCAGCTTTGCCTCCAGCTCAGGATTGGAGCAGGAAGCCGTAAAGATTAACATTAATAAAAGGGCGCCTATTGTGCTTAGGAACAAAGTTCGACATCCTGCCTTTGAAAGCCTGACATTGTGAGAAAGCGATGAAATTGATACTCTTGTGTTCATTTTAAACCTCCTGTAATGAGTGTTATTTAATCCTGCCAACCGTGTTTCATGCCGTATGGCGCAGAAAAAAAGACCGTGTAGATCCTGTGGATTTGGCCGTTGATGATCTTGAAGAGTCCTCCCCCGTAAAGCGTGGTTGGGCTCAACTGGCCGATATCATGGGTCTGCCCGTCTGTGGTGGTAACCTGTTTTATGTTGCCCGCATGGTCCAGGGCCGCGAAGGAAAAGACCATACCGCGCTCTTCATCAACCATTACATGCCGCCGTCGTATCTCGGTTACAAACCTGAAATAGCCTGTTTTAAACTGTTCGGTGCAGCTCATGGCAATGATGTTCAGTCCCCCGCCCATAGCGGCGCCGAGTTCAGGATTATTTGTGGTCTGTATGCCGTTTTCCATTCTGTTGCATGTATCCGCGAAGGGTACAGGACGTGTGCCATCGGCACGCTCCAGGGACGCGAAATAGCTGTCTGCAATGGGAATCATCTTATCACGGTCGGTTCTTTCCGAAGGTTCGAGAAGCCGGGCGTAAATGGGATCGGGCTCCTTTAAGTTGTCTATACCGGAAAAATTACGGTCCCTGCCCACTATCTGTTCTATTTCGCTGATCTTTCCATTTGCTATTTTAAGGCGAAAAGAGATGAGCACGGGTGTGCCGTTTTCCTCGACAATGCCTGAATAACCGACCTGACCGGTTTCCTGATCAGTGACGTAGATGCGGTACTCGGTGTTCGCGCTGGCGGTTGCCCACAGGGCGTCCCCCACCTTAAGCGCCACCCCGTTTTCGGTGAACCTGACGTTATTTGCCAGAGGGATGCCCGACGGATTATGCCTTACCATCGCGTCGATATACCGGTCGGCAAAATTTTCCAGACATGCCCGATCGCATATAACAGCGGATTCAACAGGTTTTTCTTCGGCAATGGTTGGCTTCTCGGCGCTGCAGGCTGATAATGTAATTATAACAGAAGTAATAATCATAAGTACGGCTCTTTTTGTTTTCATATTCAACCTCCTTTTAATATTGCCTATGCCAGCAACTCCTGTGCGCGAATCAGACGTTCGTGAACCCTGACTCCATTGGGACATTTTACCACACATTCTGAACAGTCGCTGCATCGTATGTCACGAATATGCCTCGGCAAACTCCAGAAACCCTCTCTCGCCTCATGAAAGTTGCCCTTGAAATCGTTATAAGCAAGGAAACGCAGTTCATCAGCAACGGGAACCCCTCTGGGACATTGCCCCTTGCACTGAAAACACATACGACAATAAAGTTCGCGGATCTGTTCGCTGCGCGTGAAGAGTAATTTTTCATCTTCAGGAGTGTATTCTTCGGTCATCGCGCGAAAGTTGATCTCGAGTTCATCCATGGTTTCGGACCACGGTACTGTGGTAGAAATCGCAGGATTATTTAAAACCCATTTGATGGCCGCGAGCCCGCCTTCGTTGCTCAGATGGTTTCCCTCATCTCCCTTGGGCGTGGCCGTCGCTATTACTACCTTCATTGCGATAATCCCGATGCCCGCGTTATGCAGTTTCTCGATCGCAGCGTCTCTGAAAGGAGCGCCGATTGCGTAGCTATAGGTCGTCTGTACGGCATCAAATTTCCCGACTTTCAGAATAAAGTCCACCATTGCGTTCGGGTCATGGGTGCTGACGCCTATGAAACGGGTCTTACCCTGCTTTTTTACAAGCTCCATTGTCTCTATCATTTCATCGGTAATTTCCTGCGGTGTGTGTCTGGAATGCTGGTGGTAGATGTCCAGGTAGTCTGTTCCGAGTGTAGTCAGGCTTGTTTCTATGTCTTTCAGTATGGTTTCTTTGGTATTTGAAAAGGTCTTGCTTGCCAGAACGATCCTGTTTCTTTTTCCCTTAATAGCCCTCCCCAGAATCTGTTCGCTCTTGCCCTGGCCGTAGATTCGAGCCGTGTCATAGTAATTGATGCCCAGTTCAAGGGCTCGTGCCAGAATATCAGGATCCGGGATAGCGCCGGCGGCGCAGCCCACGCTCGTAACTTTCAATCCGGTTTTGCCCAGTGTCCGAAAGGCCAGTCCGGGAGGTGAAGGCCGCGGCAGCAATTCCCCCAGACTATTGCCGGATAAAAGACCCACCGCGGGCAGGGCCAATCCGGCCTTTAAAAATTTTCTTCGCGATGAATTATGTTTCATGAGACCTCCTGTCTGATATAGGTTGACAAGAACTTGCTGTTTCAATGAATGGTAAGAAAACCGGAAATATCATGGTAAAGCAATCATCGGAAAAAGAAAATAAATTCCGGTTTCTGTTTATTCTTAATAGATTGGTCTTCTCGAAACACATGATGGCCCCCTGCAAGATATTACATATCCTGTTAAGTCCATTGCGTTGCTGCCGCCGTTATGAAAGGTTATGTAGAAGAATATATATTGTCCCGGATTGAAAAAATGGCATCAAAGCCAATTTTTGGGAATTGAGTATAGGGTTGATGGTTTTGTGTGTCAAGTAAATTAGAGACTCATGCCATCGTAATGCAATATATTTTAAAGGATCAACATGATGACCTTGAAAAGGAGAGATTGAAGATATTCGTGCTGTTGCCAAAAATGTTTCAATTTTCTGTTTAAAGTCGGTTGAAAAAACCTTGCTTTTTAATCATCTAAGCCATAAAAGTGGTTGATAATCATTAAACAGGGTAATCATAATAACAAAAAAAGGAGGAAAAAATGAGACGTGCTACTTTCATGTGTATTGTACTTTTGAGCGTTCTGCTTATTTCTGTGTTCAGCTTTGCAGCGGATGAGGTTTCCGCCGTCCGCGGAGGGTTGAAGCATGCGGTTGACCTGTATATTGATGCCCAGACCAAGGGTGATATTTCAGGCCTGCCCCTTGCAGCGGGTGTGAGTTACATCGAGAACATGGCGGCGCTTGACATCAAAGAGGGCATCATAAATACGCCTATGAAGATAGATTTTCACCGCAGTATTTATGATTCCGATTCCGGTCAGACCTTCACCGAGGTAATTGTGACAGACAAGGCGAATCCCTGTGTTATGGGAACACGCCTTCGCGTAAATCATGATAAAATCGTCGAGATCGAGATCCTGTGGACAAAGCCCGGTTACTGGCTTTTTGACGCCGATGCCTATCTGAAGTATTCATCAGCCGAAGACTGGGGTCCTATCCCTGTTGAGAACCGCGACACTCGCGGAACAATACTGGCAGCGGGAAACGCCTACCTGGACGCGTTCCTGGAAAAGAAGATTGACCTTGTTCCCTGGGGATTCCCCTGTGTCCGCATTGAGGGCGGAGCATACACGGGCACTGGTTCGTCCGATGACAGTTGCGAGGTAGGGGTTCCTGCCGGCGTGAATATTACCAACCGCCGCTTTGTAGTGGATGAAGTCACCGGTTCAGTAGTGGTGTTCTGCACCTTTGGTCCGAGTATGCCTGGCGGCAGAATGGGTGCGCCTGATACGCACCTGTTCCGTGTGGAAAACGGCAAACTGCGCTACGCTCATACGCTTACCCATATGTTACAATCTACCTTCATGGGTGAGATGCCGAAAGATATGCCGGTCAAAAAATGATAGCGTGAACCTGTATAAATGGTTTTATTAAGAGGCTTAACGAGTTGATTTTAAAAGAAAAATAGCCTTTCAGGAAATAGGGGAGGCACTGACTCATTTTTATTCACCTTTGCCATTCATCCCTGCGGCAAGCCGCAGGGATGAATGGCGAAGGTGAACCGCGCCGAAGCTCTTTAGAGCGAAGGCGGGTAGGCTTCCGCCTTTGCCGCTGGCTATGGCGGGACAAGATGGCGCAATTTTCCGCTTGATACACCACCGCTTGCAGTGGGGAGCTTCATTCAAACGAGTAGCTGATTGATATTATGGTGTGTCCCCTATTTTTATGAATATTTAATGCAACCGGGTTTTAAACTAACTCTCCCGGCAACAGATGAAGAATAGCACAAGAAAAGCCCGGGTTTGCACCAGACCGGGCTTTCTTACTCTCTTAAATTAGAAACACCCGTTTCAGGACAATTCAAGTCAATAAAAAATGGAGGATATTATGAAAAAATTATCGGCTGTTTTTCTGATGGTCATTTGTATGTTTGCTTTTCCCTCGTGTCAGCCCGCAGATACTGAATCCGGCGCGGTTGAAATCAAAACAGCACGGCCGTGTGACCGGGCCTGCCTGGAGGGCATAGCGAACCAGTATCTCGCGGCCATGGTGGCGCATGACGCCTCCAAAGCGCCCCTCGCAGAAAATTTTATTTTTACCGAGAATACAGTGAGGCTTCCTCCTACTGAAGGACTCTGGTTTACGGCCACGGGTCTGGGTGATTTTCATTTCTATGCCTGCGATGTGCAGGAGGGGCAGGTGGCATGGACAGGCATTGCCGAGGAGCATGGTAATCCGGTATTGCTGTCCGTGCGGCTGAAGGTTGTGGACCAGCAGATCACCGAAGCCGAGTCCATCGTGGTGCGGGATGTGAACGAAGGCAGTCTTGCTAATCTGAAAAATGTTCCTCCTGAATTTGATGAGATCCTGGAACCTTCAGAACGCATGACCCGGGAGGAGATGCTGCGCATGCCCGATATCTATTTCGAGGCGCTTGACACGCTCGACGCCAGCATGATTCCATGGGACGATGATGCTTACAGAATTGAAAACGGCATGGTGACATGCGGTAATATTCCCGACATGGCGTCGCCGCCACCCGGATTGCCCTCAGGCGACTCCTGCAAATCCCCTGACGGCCGGGTTCCTCCATCGCTCAAGACAATCTATAATGTACTTCCGCGGCGCACCCCGCTGGTTGATGTGGAAAAGGGCATTACCTGGGGCCTTTACTGCTTCAATCACCGCGGATTTGATGTTATTCGAATGCCTGATGGGACAGAACATCCCAGCTTCTCCAAAACACCCAGTTCCATGCCCTTTGCCGATATGTTCAAAACAAAGAACGGGAAGATCAGAGGTATTTTTGCATATGGTGTGATGCTGCCATATGGCATCGGGGATGGATGGTCGCCTTCTATCTTTGAATAGAAAATTTGACAAAAGCAATGGGTTGATATTATTTCACATTTCGTATAGAGAGTAATTAAAATTGATGAACTCGTAGAAAGTTCAAAATACGTCATTCCGGCGAAAGCCGGAATCTATAACTACCTGAAAATACTGGATTCCCCGGTCAAGCCGGGGAATGACAAATAAAGAAATTCGACTTTTTACGAATTCAACAAGATTTTAAAGAATATAATAAGAGGGAAAAAGATGAACAATGGTTTGGATTTTGAACAGGGGCCAATCAGGCCGCCTAATGAGGCGCAGAGCTTTCTTCTGCGAATAACCAGAAACTGCCCGTGGAACCAGTGCCTTTTCTGTCCGGTTTATAAGGGAAGGAAGTTCTCCCTGAGGAGTGTTGAAGAGATAAAAAATGATATTGAAACGGCCAAGGACATGGCGGACGAGATCAGGGCCATATCATGGAAAATGGGTTTCAGCGGAGAGATAAATTCACAGGTAATAAACACAATCTATCATGATCCCTCAAAAACAAACAGCTACAGAAGCCTGGCCATGTGGATGTATTACAGGACAGGCGCATGTTTTCTGCAGGACGCGGATAACCTTATTATGCAGCCGGAGGATATGGTAAAGGCGCTTAATTTTCTGCGGGAAAAATTTCCGGAAATTGTCCGGATTACCACCTATTCGAGATCCCGGACTATTGTAAGGAGGACTGTAGAGGAACTGACTGAGATAAGAAAGGCAGGTCTGAACAGGATACATGTAGGATTGGAGACAGGGTATGATCCTCTGTTAAAGCTCATAAAAAAGGGTGTAACGAGTGAGCAGCAGGTGGAGGCGGGGAAAAAGGTTATTGAAGCCGGAATGGAGCTTTCGGAATATGTTATGCCCGGCCTTGGCGGTCAGGAGATGTGGAAGGAACACGCGCTTGAAACAGCCAGGACTCTGAACAGGATAAATCCTCATTTTATTCGCCTGAGAAGTCTTCGAATACCCGAACGAGTGCCCCTGATCGAGAAGGTGAGGGCAGGCGAGTTTACAATGCAGACAGATGACATGCTTGCTGAAGAGGTCAGAATATTCATCGAAACACTCGATGGCATAACAAGCACTGTCACAAGCGATCATATAATGAACCTTCTGGAAGAGGTGACCGGAAAGCTTCCTGATGACAAGGAAAGAATGCTTAATGTCATCAGAAAATACCAGACTCTGCCGGATGAGAAAAGGCTTATATACAGACTGGGGCGAAGGGGAGGCGCATATAGATCGACCGATGATCTTGAAAGTGATCCGATAACCCGGGTAAAGATTGAGAATCTGATATCGGAAATACGAAAAGAGCGGGGTGACAAAGGCCTGGAGCAGGCCATTAAGGAGATGGTGGATCAGTATATTTAACGGTCTACGGTATACGGTTTAAGGTATATGGTGCTCGATGAAAGGATTAGGGTGAATGGAAATGTCATATTATCCCATATTTGTTGATCTTAAGGGCAGAAAGGTTTTGGTTGTGGGCGGTGGGTCAGTTGCATTGAGAAAGGTCGAGAAGCTTCTCAAATACTCGGCCCGTGTTGTCCTGGTTTCCATGAATCTGGACCCCGCGCTGAGAGAATATGTGGATTCCCGGAAAGTGGAATACCTTGGCCCCGGCTTCAATGAAGGACAGATGGATAATATTTTTATGGTTATAGCTGCTACTGATGATCCGGAACTAAACCACAGAATCAGCCTGCTTGCTGAGAGGAGAAACATACTGGTAAACGCGGTGGATCAGCCGTTGGACTGCAACTTTATTGTACCATCTGTTGTTAAAAGAGGAGACCTGACAATTGCCATATCCACCTCCGGTAAAAGCCCGGCTTTTGCAAAAAGGATAAGGGAAAAACTCGCGGATGAATTTGGCGTTGAATATGAATATTTTTTGAGATTGATGGGACATATCAGGGCTGAGGTTCTTTCTCAGGGCCGCAGTCAGGAACAGAACAGTGAGATTTTTCATGAACTGGTAGATTCACCAATACTCGATGCAATAAAAAAAGAGGACTGGCAGGAGGTATCCCATGTTCTTTCGGGAGTACTTAAAAAGCGGATTGCAGTGAGTGATGTCAAAAATTATATCAGGGAGCAATAGAAGAGATGCCTCTTTTAATCTTTAAGCTCGCCCTTTTTTTTGTTCTGCTCTCAACAGGCGGATTCATCGTCTATATTATCAAGCAGAAAAAGATGATATTCAGATATTCCTATTGGATACTTTTTGCAGGTTTTATCTTCCACACGGTATATCTCGTGCATCAGTATTATGTTCTGGAGACAGCGCCGGTTATATGCCTCAAGTCCTCATTGTCATTTTTCGCCTGGTGCATAACAGGTGTCTATCTTCTCTTTCAGGTCAGGTTTGGCCTGATGGTGCTCGGTTCCTTTGTGGCGCCTTCGGCGGCCATACTCATGATTATATCTTCGGCTATTTCAGGAACGCCGGAAACTGTGCCTCCCGTGTTGAAAAGCGCGTGGTTGACAGCCCATGTATTGACCATGTTCCTTGGAAATGGCGTCTTCGCAATCGCCTTTCTTTCGGCTATTATGTATCTGATACAGGAGCGCCAGATAAAGAATAAGAACAGGGGTTCGTTATACAGCAGGCTTCCCTCACTGGAAACCCTTGATTCAATAAACCACCATTCTCTGATATATGGATTTCCCTTTATCACCCTGGGCATGATCACCGGGGCTGTATACGCACAGTACGCGCTTGGAAGCTACTGGAGATGGGACCCCAAGGAAGTATTATCTCTTATCACCTGGCTTTCATACGCGGTGCTGCTCCATCAAAGGCTCACTGTGGGATGGAGAGGCAGAAGGGCCGCCCTTATGTCCATTTTATGTTTCTGTATTCTCCTGTTTACCTTTCTTGGGGGGAGTCTGTGGCTGAGTGATTATCACAGCTTTAAAAATCTGGGGGGTATCAGCGGGAGATGATCAGGATTGTCAACATAGGCATGAATCATGAATCAGCCCCTGTCGAGTTAAGAGAGTGCCTGGCGGACGACGCGGCAATACCAGGGAATGCCCTTGCCACGATGAGGGAATCAGCATGCATAAGAGAGGGCTTTTTTCTATCCACCTGCAATCGAGTGGAAACCCTGTATACAACAGAAGATGCCGAAAGGGCAGAGGACATGATTATTACCATGTTGTCCCAGGCTGCCCGGATGGAGAGAGACAGGTTATTCAAACATCTCTACCGATATTATGATATGGAGGCTGTAAGACATTTTTTCAGGGTAACGTCCAGTCTTGACTCCATGGTTGTGGGAGAACCGCAGATTCTCGGACAGGTAAAGGATGCATATCACCTGGCGGCCTCTAAGGAAAAGGCCACAGGCGTTATCCTTAACAGGCTGATGCACAGGGCCTTTCATGTTGCCAAAAGGGTAAGAACAGAAACCGGAATAGCCGATCATGCGGTTTCCATAAGCTACGCGGCAGTGGAACTCGCAAAAAAGATCTTTTACGGCCTTGATGGTAAAAAGGTGCTTCTTATCGGGGCGGGTGAAATGGCCGAGCTGGCGGCCAGGCATCTTATGGGTCAGGGTGTCGGCTCCCTGGTAGTTGCCAACAGAAACCTTGAAAGAGCGATGAAGATAGCAGGGTCTTTTGGCGGGAAATCTATTCTTTTTGAGGAGATAGAATCTCAGCTCCGGGAGGCCGACATCGTTATAACTTCTACCGCATCAACCGAATTTATTATTAACGCGGACATAGTGAAAAAGAATATCCGAAAACGTAAAAACCGGCCCCTGTTTTTCATTGATATAGCAGTGCCCAGGGATGTGGAACCGGAAGTGAATAATCTTGAAAACGTGTTTTTATATGACATTGACGATCTCATGGAAGTTGTTGAACAGAACAGCGCTCAGCGGAGACAGGAAGCCCTTGTAGCGGAAAGAATTATAGAAGAAGAGGTCATCAGATTCGGAAAGTGGATTGAGACCCTTGAAGTTGTTCCAACAATTGTACTTTTAAAGGAAAAAATAAATAAAATAAGAGAAACAGAGATGAAAAAGAGTCTTTCAGGATTGGGGGATTTGACACCTTCCCAGATTCAGGGTATAGAGACGCTTACAATGTCATTGAGCGAAAAGATAATTAATGACCCAATTCTTGCACTTAAAAAGGCGGCAGGAAGGTCCTTAAAGGACAATTTCCTGGATGTGACCAGAAAGTTGTTTAAACTTGATGAAGAATGAGCATGGAGGATTATAGAATGAACCCGAATGATATTCTAAACAGAATAAAGAATCATAAAGACTCTCATAAGATGGGAATGATAGCGAGCCACCTGGGTATTGTGAGGGAAACTTCGCGAAGCGGGAAGTATGTGGAGGCAGTGAATGTAGTCTTTGATAAAAAGGTCATAGATGAAATTATTCAGGAAATCAAATCCATGAAAGGTATTGTGGAGGTGATCATTGAGGTCAATGAGGGGCATCTCAATGTGGGTGATGATGTGATGTTTGTGGCTGTTGGCGGAGATATTCGGGATAATGTGTTTCCCGCTCTTGAAAGGACTGTTGATTTGATGAAGAAACGTGCAGGCAATAAAAAAGAGATCTATAAAGAGTGAAAAATATGGGAATGATAGATATTACAGAAAAACCTGTTATAAGAAGATCCGCTGTGGCGGCCGGCAGGATATTCCTGTTAGTCTCCACCATTAATGAGATAAAGGCAGGAAGAATCAGAAAGGGCAATCCACTGCTGGTCGCTGAAATAGCCGGCATTAACACGGCCAAGCAGACACATCTGCTCATACCTCACTGCCATCAGATTCCCCTTGATATGGTCGGCGTGGAATTTGTTATCAATGAAGATTCCATCGATGCCAGGTGTTCGGTAAATGCCCAGGCCAGGACCGGAGTGGAAATGGAGGCCCTGGTGGGGGTTTCCATAGCCCTTAACACTATTTGGGACATGGTCAAATACCTTGAAAAGGATAAAGATGGTCAGTACCCGGGAACACGAATTACTGATATTGAGGTAGTCTTTAAAAAGAAGTATATATAAGAAGGCGCAGGGTGCAGGGCTCAAGGCTGAGGGCGCAGGGTGCAAGGCGTTTGGCACAGGGCGGAAGGCGCAGGGTGTAAGGGGAACTAACAGCCTCCTAGTCTTTTTTTCCATCCTTTTCCGGCTTCTTTTCAAACAGAAGGCACTCTATTTCCGAGCTTTTCTTAACAACAGTTGAAGGCATTTCCCTGCACTTAAATCCCATTGCCCTGCAGCCATGGGGAAAGTTTTTATCCCATGTAATGTAATAATGCCGGCATTTGATGCAATTCAATTTCAGTTTCCTCCTGATTGAAAGAAACATATCTTAAAAAATTTAATTCAATATATCAAGCAGTATAGCCTGCCGCACTTTCGCAATCTCCTGTCATGCACAATTCTGTGTGTAACTACGCACTGTTTTTTGTGCAATTTTTAAAGTTTTATCATACCAGCCGTAAAAATAATTTCGAAGCATTTAAAACAGGATGTAAGGGATATTATGAAATAAACAGTATATACAGTAAGTTATATCAATAATAATTTTTTTTTGTGAACTTTAGCCTGTATGGCATTGAAATTGAAATAACGTGGGTTCAGAACGAGGGAGGGCGGTAATGGAACCCATCAAGAACGCGTTTTATTTGATGGCATATTCATGAACGTCAAAGCATAAGGAGGATGAAATGAGGTGTTTAAAAAATGTTTTCAGAATGGTTATTGTTATCGCTATTGTACTGTCATTCGCGGGAATGGTTCAAGGCCAGGGAGAGACCAAGAAGATAGACATCAACAAGGCCTCTGTGGAAGAGTTGACCCAGCTTAAGGGGATTGGCGAAAGCTATGCGAAAAGGATAGTGGAGTATCGTGAGACGAACGGTAATTTCGCCAAGGTAGAGGATATTATGAAGGTCAAGGGAATCGGCGCAAAAAAGTATGAATCCATCAAGGATCAAATATACGTACAAAAGACTGATAAATAATAGCGCTATTTAACCTATTCCGGGATTGCCAACAGCAAAGCCCGGAATAGGCCCTTGAAATTTACCACGTCTGCACATGCCATATTCGTGTCAAACATTTCGTGCCTAGGAGGCTGTGCGAGAATGCATTTGTGTGCCCTTTTCGTCATTCCCGTGCAGGCGGGAATCCAGTCATTTCAGACACTTATAGAGTCCCGCCTTCGCGGGAATGACACCCTGAGCTATTCTCGGACAGCTCCTAGCCAGTTCTGAAGCACATAATAGCACATTGAATAATAACAAGGGGATGTTATTGGTA
>CAZJOB010000072.1:0-12279 GCA_964547435.1 uncultured Desulfatiglans sp.
GGCCTCAGAAAATCGTCCAGGGTTTTGATGAAGAGGGATTTCGTTATCCTATGGAACACATAAACTGGATGGATTCAGAAGTCATTCCCGGCGCCTTTTACGCGGAAAGCACATGGATATGGCCTTCCACATTTAAAGGTCAGAGACCCACGACCTTTATAACAAGGGAGATGGCGGAAAAGATGCCCGGCATCGCAGCCCATACTCATAAATTCCCTGAAGTATTGACCATGTTCGGAACAAACCCTGATGACCCCTCCTATCTGGGGGCGACTATCGAGATCTGGCTTGAGGATGAAAAATATATAATGGACAAGAGCTTCCTTGTGTATATTCCTGCCGGTATGGTGCACTGCCCTATAAGAATGTGGGATTTCAAGGATCCCATGTTCCATTACACTGTAGGTCCGTGCCAGGTCTATGAATAATGCCGGTTATTTGAAGAAATTTGGCTGTTTTAACAGCCTGTTATATTAGATAAGAGGAAAAAATGGCGGAAAAGAAATATGCAAAATATTTTGTATTGTCCGATAAACCGGGGCTTGAATTCCCCGCGTTTCGGCCTGAAGTAAATCCCGATCTGTTCAGAAAGATAGTTCACCTGGACGCGGATGTGGTAGCTGATTCTGAATTTTACAGTGAAGCCATGTGGATAGTCCCGGGTGATGAATTTAATGACGGCGTTACACAGATTGAATCCCATAGCCATGACTGGGATGAGTTCATCGCGTTTTATGGATATAATTATGATGATATTCATGATCTGGGAGCTAAGATAGAATTTACCATAGATGGCAAGACCCACCATATAACCGAAAGTTTCGCGTCTTTTATACCTGCCGGTGTGGAACATGGCCCTCTGATAATCAGAAAGGTAAAAAGGCCTGTCATACATTTTTCTGCGGGTCCCGCAAAAAGATACAAATAGACATTTATATCGTTGTAATAATACATACCTATCATGTATTTTTATTGTCGTATCATGATCTCTTGGTTTCTCAAGGGTACGCTATATATTGTATATTACTAAGGAAATTAAACAATATGATGTTGACATAAGGGAAAAAATATTTTATATGAATTAAAAATTTGATGAACTCGTAAAAAGATAATTTATACCGCTTCGCGGCAACCTATGAGAAACGAAGTCGATTTTGACATCGTTAAAGGCCGCAGCGTAAATATTGACGTTTAATCGTAGGGGCCGACCTGTGTGTCGGCCCGCCAATGGTTGCTTATGGGTACATACCGGGCGAACACACAGGTTCGCCCCTACAAATAATAATGTGGTTTTATATAATGCATAAGTTATGGTGCGCTACTAAAAACTATTTTATGCCGAGAGTAACATGTTATGTGCCACAAAGTTGCTTTTGACTTCCTTAGAAGTCATCGTTTAGCTTTTTCTGTCATTCCCGCGAATGGAGCCTGCCCCGTACTTGATACGGGGGCTGGAATAAATAATGTCTGAAATGATTCGATTCCCGCGTGGGAATGACCAAAGGATGAAACAAATGCATTCTAGGAGGCTGTCCGAGAATAGCTCAGTGTGTCATTCCCGCGGTTGGAGCCTGCCCCGCACTTGATACGGGGGCGGGAATCTATAAGTGCCTGATATGACTGGATTCCCGCCTGCGCGGGAATGACCAAAAGGTGAAACAAATGAATTCTCGGACAGCCCCCTAAGACAGATCCAGTGAAATTCGGTTTTTTACGATTTCACCAAATATTAATCTCAATTTAATTATATTAATATAGAGTAAATTAGATTTTATAGCATATAGCTCAGGATTGCGGATGCGACTGTCCCTTTATGAAAATAACATCACAAACCTCCGGAATGATGGAAAAAGGCTCCTTAATTCGCTGACATGCGCGTTAAAGAGTATTCCCACTCTTCCACATATTCAGATAAAGCTTCTTAGCCTGTGTAATGCAGCGCCCGAAAGAACAGATGATATAATCAACATAATAAGAACCGATCCCGGCTTGTGTTTCAGGTTATTGCACTCCCTGCATCTGTCAGGCAGGAGGATATCAGGAAAAGCGGATATCATCGTACAGGCAGTGCAGAAGACGGGCATAAACTGTATTTCCAATATGATCGCCAACTCAGCGGACAGCCTTCTTTCTGAGCATTTGCTGAGTGACAGTGAAAGCCCATATCTGAATGAATTCTGGCAACATTCCATAAGGTGCGCACTGATCTCCGAATCCATAGCCGAAGAGACAGGATATAAATACCCTGATGAGGCATTTATCGCCGGACTTTTGCACGATATCGGCAAACTGATTTTAATAGTCAAGTTTCCGGGTATTTACAGAAGACTGTTCGGTTCCCATCAGGATACCGTTACTGTAAGTGAGCTAATTTCTGATGAGGAGATGAATATCGGGATAGATCACTCCAGGATCGCGGCGATTCTTATAGATCAATGGAATTATAATCCTGTACTGGCAGACGCTATCCTCTATCACCACTATCCTATCGATAAGGTGAACAATGCTTCGGACCTGGTAAAAATTCTATACACTGCAAATATCCTGGCTGCCGGAGAAAGAACCCGCCATGGCCAGTCCCTTGAGAAGGCCATAAAACTTGTGGGAATAAGCGGGGAGCAGGCCGATAAGTATGTTGTTTCCGCGAATGAAAGCGTTTCCAAGACAATCCGGTTTTTTAACATGAAGGACAAAAACGATGATGCGACCGAACCGGATCATAGCCAGCGGGTCTGGAAAGATCTCTTTAATGAGTTTCGTGACTTTAATCTAACCGGCGGCATGTTCAGCCATCTGCTTGAGGCTGAAAACCGCGGCAGTATTCTGTCATTTTGCAAGGAAGGTCTCGGCATTCTGACAGGTCTGTGGAATACCCATATCTTTCTTTATGAAAAGGAACAGGAGGCACTTGTTCCGGAATACATGTCCAATAACCCCAATTTGAGTGTGTATGACGGTCTTTCAGTTCCGATGAACCTGAAAAACAGCCTGCTTGTATCATCACTTATTAAAAATTCACCTCTGGACTCTTTTTCTTGCGCAGAGGAATCGGGACCTGCCTTGATTGATGAGCAGATTATCCATATTACCGGTTGCGAAGGCATTTTCTGCCTGCCTATGATCACCCGCAACATTTCAATCGGTACAATTGTTATGGGCCTCAACAGGGCGGATTTATTAAATCTTAAGGATCTTATGCCCCGAATAAGGTTATTTGTCAGGAATATTTCATCAGTGCTTCTTGTTGAGCAGGAAAGGGGTGTGCGTGTAAAACAGCATGAAATATCTTCTCTTGAATCCTCTGCTGTTAAGGTCAGAAAGGTGATTCATGAAATCAATAATCCATTGAGCGTTATCAAAAACTATCTGAAAGTGCTGGGTCTAAAACTGGAAAAATATGAAATATCTCAGGATGAGCTCAGGATTATTAATGAAGAGATTAATCGTGTCGGAAAACTGTTAAAAACCCTGACTGTCTCTGATGAAAAGGTCCTGCAAGAGAAGGAATCTGTAAACATAAATTCTGTTATAAAGGATATCATCAAACTCACACAAGTCACCTTATCCGGAAAGTCAGGTATTAAAATCCATGTGGACCTCGATCCTTCCGCGCCTGAAATCTATTCGGTCAAGGATAATTTTAAACAGATTTTTATCAATCTTCTGAACAATGCGATTGAGGCTATGCCTGAAGGTGGAGAGATACTGATCAGAACAGAGTATCTTCGTGAACCAGGAGAATGGGCAGGCATAAAAGATACCGCGGGCAAGGGAAAAATAAAAATAAGCATTATGGATAGCGGGTCGGGCATATCGGCAGAAATAAAGGAGAAGCTGTTTAATCCATTAACAACTTCCAAGGATGGCCACGAAGGACTGGGCCTTTCTGTTGTAAAAAAACTTGTAGATAATATGAACGGTTCAATATGGGTTGAAAACGGGACAGGCAAGGGGGCATGTTTCAATATCCAACTGCCTGCACAGGGATCTGTTCATCAGTAGGAGATAATTAAAAGGAGTGTTATATGTCGGAAAAGGGTCTTATCTTAATAGTCGATGATGATCACATGCTGGCGGAAAGCGTACAGGCCATCCTCATGAGCAAGGGTTATGAGGATGTTCAGATTACCACCAGCGCAACAAAGGCATTGGAATATCTCGAGACTTCATCTTTTGACGTTGCTCTCCTTGATATTATGATGCCTGAGATGAGCGGATTTGAGCTCATGGATTCATTGGAAAAAGAGAGTCTGGACACCCTTTTTATAATAATGACCGGAGATAATTCCATTGAATACGCTATTGAGGCGGTCAGAAGGGGCGCCAGCGACTATATCAGAAAACCGTTTGAGCCCGATGAATTATTAATGAGGATTGAGAATGTTCTGAGGCAGAAAAGGGCCAATGATGATAGAAAAAGGATTGAGGAGGAAAAAAGGCAACTTGAAAGCCAGTTGATACAGTCGCAGAAAATGGAGGCCATAGGCACCCTGTCCGGAGGAATCGCCCACGACTTCAATAATACGCTGGGCATTATAATCGGAAACACCGAGTTGGCGCTGGAGACTATTGAAGAAGGGGGCTCTGTAATAAAGTATCTCAATAATATTATGACTGCCAGCACCAGGGCTGAAGAGATGGTAAACCGGCTTCTTAAATTCGGAAGAATCGCGGATTTGATGAAAAAACCTATTGATCTCAATCAGGTCATTAATGAATCCATTGAGCTGCTCAGGTCATCATTACCGCAAAATATTAAGATAGTAAAAAATATACCGGATGGAAAATTTACCATCATGGGTGACAGCACACAGATAAACCAGATAATGATTAATCTTTTCACAAACGCGGCTCACGCCATGCATGATTCTGAAGGAAAAATAGAAGTGAGAGCTGAAAAAGCGGTCTTGAATGAGAAAACCGCTTACGGATATGGCACACTCACTCCGGGTAATTACATAGAACTGACTGTCGCCGACACAGGCAAGGGTATTGATCCCAAAATTATTGACCGGGTCTTTGATCCTTACTTTACTACAAAAGAGATCGGAAAGGGCACGGGCATGGGTCTTGCTGTTGTTCATGGAATAGTTGCAAATCATATGGGTCATATTTCCGTGAAAAGCACTCCCGGCAAAGGGACTGAGTTTATAATCTATCTGCCCCTGGTTGACGCGGTTGTGGATGAAAACAGACCCAAGGGTAATGACACGGTTCTCAAAGGCAAGGAAAGGATTCTGTTCGTTGATGATGAGAGCATGATTCTTGACACTATGAAGACAATGATGGAGCTTTTAGGGCACAGGGTTGCCGCATTTAATAACAGTAATGAAGCCTTTGATGAATTCAGAAATAATCCCGGTCAGTATGATATAGTTATCACTGATATGAGTATGCCTGATATGACAGGCGCGGTCCTTGCTGAGAAGATAAAAAGGATAAGAAAGGATATACCGGTTATACTGTGCACGGGATTTAATGAGTCTATAGATGAGGCTAAGGCATTGCAGTTAGGCATTGAGGAAATACTTTCGAAACCGGTCCGCACGGCAAAACTGGCAGAAACCATTAAAAGGGTTGTGGATAAGAAATCTTCTGATCGAAGAGCTTTTGAAAGATATTCGGTCAAAGGCGATGCCTTTGTTGTATCCGATTCAAATTTATGTGAGCGTTTTAATATAATAGATATAAGCAAGTCCGGTCTCGCGTTCAAGTACTACAGTCAGAATTACAATATGGATGACATCGAAGATATGTCAATATTGAGCGGTGATGATTTTATCATGGATAATGTAACGTTCAGGACCGTATCGGACATTGTCATTCACGAGGATTCCGACTACCTGGACGTCACCCTAAGGAGGAGGGGCATCCGGTTTGACAGCCTTACCAGCGACCAGTCTGAAAAGCTGGATTATTTTATCAGAAACCACACGGCAGGACTGGTGAATTAGTTATTCGGCCGCGGGAAAATAAACGTTTATTACCGTGCCTCTGCCTTTTTTGCTGTCTAACTCTATATAACCTCTATGGTCTTTGACCGTTCCCCATACCACGGTCATGCCCAGTCCCGTGCCGCTGATGCCCATATTTTTTTTGGTATAAAACGGTTCAAAAATATGTTTTATATCGTTTTCGGACATCCCGACTCCCTCATCCTCCACTTTTAAAAGAATATAGCCGCCGGGGGGAATTTTTGTGCCGAAGCCGGTTCTGTTGTCAACATGCAGGTTTTCTGTGGATACACGAATGGCCCCCCCATATGGCATGGCATCGGCAGCGTTTTTAATAAGGTTCATTAATAGTGTTGAGATATGAATGAAAGAACCTTTAATGTTCAGCAGCCCGCTGTCCAGTGATTTAACTATCTCTATATTCCTGTGGTATGACATTATCCTTTGGTGTTCGGGGCTTTCAAGATATTTCAGGACAACTTCATTAATACATAACTCACTATCCCTGATTGCGCCCCTTCTGGCGAGTGTAAGAAGGTCCTGTGCAATGGCCGCCGCCTTTTCTCCTGATTTCTTTATTGTTTCGATAGGCCTTCTAAAGGGGCTGTTATCAGGCAGCTCCATCAACAGCAGATCGGGGTAGCTCACGATTCCGCTTAACACATTATTCAGATCATGGGCCACGCCGCCGGCGATAATCCCTATGGCCTCCATCTTCTGTGCGTGCATGAGTTTTTCGTTGGCCAGTTCGAGTTCCAGTGTTCGCTTCTCAACCAGGTTCTCAAGATGATGCTGATATTCATTTATTTTTTCTTCAACCATTTTCAGCGCCGTCATATCGGTAATCAGTATTATGATTGTATCATCGTCTTTTTCAAGGGGATAGGTGTTACACAATAGTATCTTGTCCCTGTATTTTATCGTTTCCTTTACTTCTTCTGTTATGCCGGGTTTGCACGCCTTCATGAGTTTTTCAACCTGGATACGGGATTCGTCATCGAAGAGATCAGGAAAAAATTCGGTCAGCATTTTTACCTGGGGTTTCTCAAGCAGTTTCTCCGATGCGGGGTTGGCGTATACTATCTTGCCCCTATAAACCTCAAGAATCCCTTCTGAGATGCTGTCAAGCATGGCCCTCAGATGACTGTTCTGGTCAAGCAGCTCTCTTGTCATCCTTCTGGGGAGGATCGTTTTTATGCCGGCTGAGCTTGTATTTCCCTTTATAAATTGCCTTTTATCAGCATTTTTTAGAGCATTTAACAGGGATACGGCAGTCTCCTTAAATGTGCCTTTCGCTATTATCGCATCAGCCTGAATATCCTCTGATTTTAATGACAATTCGGAAGCGGCAGCAGAGACAATGATCAGAAATGCATTTTTCAGGTGCTCCATTTTACGAATAATCTGACAGAGGCGGTCGGCGTTTATATGGGGAAGAAAATAGTCAATGAAGATAAAATCAGCCTGATATTCAGACAGGACCTCGACTGCTGACAGCCCGTTGCTTGCCGTGCGGACTTCATACCCGGAATCCTGAAGAAATTTTTCAAGGTATTCGAGAAGATGCCTGTTATCATCTACTATAAATATTTTTGTAGAAGTCATGACCCCTGCTTATTTTTTACCTGATCATACATTATCGGCGCCAAAGAGAAAATACTTTAGAAAAATTGTCATTCTGAGCGAAGCGAAGAATCTCCCATGAATCTGTTAATTCCGTATGGCGTGATCTGACATGTGCCTGGTCATAAAATAGAGACCCTTCGCTTCGCTCAGGGTGACAGGGATCGGGCATGGCTGTAGATACTTGCCTGGCAAATTTCTCAATTAAAACAGGACATTAATCCTTATCAAACAAAACAAAGCCTCGTAGAGGCGACATAATAATTTGTCTCATAACCGAGACATAAGATCCTATTTGGCAGAAAAAACAACATAACCTCTTTCGTTTTAATGTTTATCAGTATTTGTATGCACAAATTCTTATGAGGAACCAGAATAAACAATTCGTTGACATAAAAATAGAAATTTTATAGATTCGACTCATTACAGAACAACCAATCCAGGTAACGAATCCGGTTACACCCATATTAAATCGACATCAACAGGTATAAAGGAGGAGGAAATGTTAAATAAAAATATCTTTGAGTTTCCGATTATTTACACCAATCCCATTCCAAAGATTGCCCTTGGCTGGGGGGCCCATGAAACCATTGGGGATGAATGCAGGGCCCTCGGCATGAAGAAGGCAATTATAGTTACATCAGGGCTTAAAGGCACCGGAATCGTTGATGAAATCAACAGCATAATCAAAAGGAGCGGCATTGACACGGAGATCTTTGCCGGAGTTACCTCCAATCCAAAGGACCATGAGGTTATGAATGCCTACAATGTCTTTTCAAAGGCCGGATGTGACGGCGTGGTGGCGGTCGGAGGCGGCAGTTCCATAGACACCGGAAAATGTATACGTGTTATCGCTGCCAACGGCGGAAAGGATGTCAATAACTTTGTGGCGAAGCTAGATCCACCCTGGATGGAGACCCTTAAAAAGCTGAATCCCTGCACTGTTCCCCAGATCTCCATTGCCACAACAGCAGGCACGGGCGCAGAAGTAACATCATGGGCCGCTGTATGCAATACCGAAGAGAGGGCAAAGGTGCTTGTAGGCGCCCCCAACATCCATTCCACCCTGGCCATTGTAGACCCTCTTTTGATTCGCCTTCAGCCCAGGGACATAGCCGCGTGGACAGGTTTTGACGCGATGGCCCATGGTTTTGAGGCGTTTCTCACAAAGGTGCAGGGGCCGTATGCCTATGGCATACTATTAAGGGCCATAGAACTGATCTATAAGAATATACGTGATTTTACGTACAATAGAATGGATAACAAGGCGTGCGAAAAGATGTGCTGGGCTTCCACAATGGGCGGCATTGCGATAGCATTTGGCGCCGGGGCAGGAATAGTGCACGGCCTGGGGCATCAGATAAGCGCCATCACGGACTGCCATCACGGACATGTCAACGGCGTTATGGTCATGGCAGGTGAGTTATATAACCGGCCTGCCGCAATAGATAAATTCGCCGCTATGACCCGGGCAATGGGAATAGACACAACAGGCATGTCTCAACTGGAAATGGCCGACAGGTGGTTTGATGAAATGGAACAGCTCCTGAGCGATCTGGAAATACAGCCCGGCTGCCTGACCGAACAGTTCGGGTTGAAAGAGGAGGATATCGACCATATTGTTGATATATACCGGAATGATTTCTGCAGTCAGGGAAACCCCAGAGAGTTTATCGCAGAGGAAGTAAGGGATCTGCTGAAAAGTGTTCTTGATGCCCCCTATTAAATGTGGCATTCATAAAGCATTCATCAGATATGGCGTGGAAAAGCTATTCTTCAATATTCCGCCTGATTGGCGGTTGCTCACATATGCCCTTTTTCCGGAAAACAGCCCTGAAGCGGATGTAAAAGAACTGATAAAAACAGCCCTTGATAATCCTGTCGAATCATTGCCTCTTGAGAAGCTTATACAACCGGGGAATAAAATTGCTGTTATTATTGAGGATCACACCCGCAATTCCCCGAAGCAGGACATTCTGCGCGTCCTTCTGGGCCGTTTGAGGGATCTGCCGGTCCCGCGTGACAATATCTCCATAATCATTGCCCTGGGCACTCACAGGGGGCTTTCTTCAGATGGCCTGAAAAAGGTCTATGGCGAGGATCTGCTGAAGGAATATTCATTTATAAATCATGACTGTAATGCCGCGAATCTTGCAGAAGTAGGAAAACTCAAGACAGGCGCCGCAGTCAAAATTAACAGGAAGGTCTATGAAGCCGACTTCAGAATAGGGATCGGTTCGATCTTTCCGCATCCCATAAACGGGTATGGCGGAGGGGGCAAAATACTTTTTCCCGGGGTCGCCAACTATGAGGCCATACTGGAACATCACCTTAAACACTGTTTCAGGAAAGGGTCGCAGCTTGGCCGCATGAAGGGCAATCCCTTCTATGAGGAGATTCGGCTTCAGGCGAAGGCCGGAAGACTTGATTTTATAATCAACAGCGTCCTGGATCATAATGACTGCCTTTACAGCGTTGTTGCAGGGGCTCCCTTTGAGGCGCATGAAAAAGGCGTTCGGGAGTGTGAAAGGATCAACTCAATGCCCTTTTCCGGAAAGGCCGATATTACCATTATCAGCGCCTTCCATACACTGAAGGGCCGCAGTCTATGAAACCCCTGGCGGCAGCTTCCATGATAACGCGATCCGGAGGGGTGATAATACTTGCCGCGCGTTGTTCCTCTTCCATTCCTGACAACTATCTGGACGCGTGCGAGGCCTTTCGGCAGAAGAACAGGGGATACATTACCTCAAATCTTTTTAAACTGTTTGACACCAAAATGCGTGTTATCAAAGAGGGTGCGCCGGAGCTGAATATGTCCGCTGCCCAGGCGCTTATGGCGCAGGAGGAATTCAGTGTAATTTTTGTGTCTGATGATATTCCTGAAAGGGACATCGAAAGACTGGGTTTTATTTACGCGAAAGACATGGAAAGCGCCATTGAAAAGGCCTCAAAGCTTGTAAGTAATCCGGGTGTGCATATTGTGCCTTCCGGAGGAGTAATACTGCCCGTGCTGTGACAAAAGTGCATTCACTCATTAAGCAGGTCCCATGCAGCGTTAAATCCTATTTCCATTGTGGGTTCAAGGCTGTTTTTCGGTGGTTTATCGCAGGGCGTTCCCGAATATTCGGAAATCATGTTTTCGGAGGGTTTTGAACATGCGGGAGTAAGGTAGAAGGGACGATAACCTGTTTCTGTAGGCTGACCGGAAAACAGAGCCATGTCAGAAGGCATACCGACCGCGTGAAAAACCTCTCTGAATTTGGTAAGCAGTATCTTGATCTCACCTTCCTTAACCTGGTCATTGCTCAGAAGAATCTTTATCCAGGGCATTTTATCCCTCCTTTGATGTTTTCCATCCAATAATACAAATCATTGCATTAGAGTCAAGAAGTCTTTCTCTGTGTACGAAAACCAGACATGATTCTGTCCTGGTTACCTAATACCTTGACAACGTAATAACTTTCTAATATCAAGTGCTTATTGCTATACCGATCTTAAATATGATTTATATTACCCGCGGAAAAGGAGTAATGCCAAGTGACTGGTACAAATACGTTTCTGGAAATAGCTTCTATTCTGGGGCTTGCAACCCTTACAGGAATTATCGGCCAGCGATTGCGTCAACCCCTGATAATCATGTTTCTTTTAACCGGCATTCTTGCAGGGCCGTCTGTGCTCGGGATTATACACAATTATGAACAGATTGAACTCCTGGCTCATATCGGCATTGCCCTTCTCCTGTTTATCGTAGGGCTCAAGCTTGATCTGAACCTTATCCGCACCACCGGTCCTGTTGCGCTGGCCACGGGACTGGGGCAGATCATCTTCACATCGATCATAGGATTCCTTATATCCATTTCTCTGGATATGTCCTATCTCACAGCGGCCTATGTATCGGTAGCTCTCACATTCTCAAGCACGATCATTATAGTAAAGCTCCTTTCGGATAAAAAGGAGATCGATTCGCTACATGGTCAGATCGCCCTCGGTTTTCTTGTTGTTCAGGATATAGCCGCCATACTTGCCCTGGTCGGCCTGACTTCCTTTGGCTCATCCATTACCGGAAACGGGCCTGCCTATATACAGGTACTGATAATTGTCGCGAAAGGCATTGGCATGCTGGCAGTTGTCGCATTGCTCATGAGATACGTGCTTCAATATCTGACCGCTCGTCTTGCCCATTCCATGGAACTGCTGACGCTTTTTGCTATCGCATGGGCGATTCTCCTGAGCGCGGGAAGCGGGCTTCTCGGCTTCAGTAAGGAGGTTGGGGCGTTTCTTGCCGGGGTTTCACTGGCTTCCACTGACTACCGTGATTCCATCGGGGCGCGTCTTACAAGCCTAAGAGATTTTCTTCTTCTGTTTTTCTTTATCGACTTAGGTGCGCGGCTGCACTGGTCCATGGTCGGGTCTCAGGTAGTCCCATCGCTTATTCTTTCCCTGTTTGTCCTTATCGGGAATCCCCTCATTGTTCTGGCTATTATGGGATTTATGGGATACCGCCGCAGAACCGGGTTTCTCGCCGGGCTTACAGTGGCCCAGATCAGTGAGTTTTCTCTTATTGTGGCGGCGCTGGGGTTAAGCATAGGACATATTACAGATGCAACCATGGGTCTGATTACCCTTGTCGGGGTCGTCACCATCTGTGTCCTTTCGGCAAGCGTGTTTGACCCGATTTTAGGGAGGGTGTAGCATCGAT
>CAZJOB010000073.1:0-12257 GCA_964547435.1 uncultured Desulfatiglans sp.
TGAATTCCGCCGATATTTGCGGGCGGCGGTTCTATACCTGCCTCATTGGTTCTTTCCACATCTCCTATACGGTCAACCAGCAGCCCTATATATTCATTATTTGAATTCACAATAATATTCCGTGTTTCCATACCCATATCATTATTCGCAAGGCCAAGCTTTTTACTAAGATCAATCACCGTAACTATTTGACCTCTCAGATTAAGTATCCCTTTCACATAATCAGGCGCCATTGGCACTTCAGTCATTTCAAGAAGTTTGTTAATCTCCTGCACCTTCAGAATATCCATTCCAAAAAGCGATTCTCCCACGTAGAATGTAGCCATTTCCACCGTCTTTATGGCTCTCAGATCATCCGATATTCCCATTCCAAGTTACCTCCCGATAAATCTAGTTATGCATCTTCTTCAGATTCTCATAAACGCTTGTCATCAGTTTTTCCTTGTCCAGTTTTATCTGGTAGTCGTCAATTCCGACAAGTTTTCCTCTCTTTATGTGTTCTTCACTGGCCATGGTCGTAAGGGCAATAATCGGCAGATGTGCGAATCTCGGATCATTGTGGATCTTCTGAGCCAGTTCAAATCCATCCATATTGGGCATTTCAATATCGGTTATTATCAGCGACACTTCACCCTCATGCCTGTTGAGCAATTCCCATGCCTCAATCCCATCTTCAGCTTCGAGTACATTATAGCCGTCATCGTCAAGATAGCCTCTTATCTGATTTCTGAAAAAATTGGAGTCTTCTGCATACAACACCGTGGCAGCCCTGTCTCCTGAAACCTTGATGGTTTCCTTTTTTTCGAACCATTCCGGATTTAATGTCTCTACCAGTTCAAAAATATTTACCATTAAGGTAGTATGCTCGCCTATAATAGCCGATCCCATTATGCCTGCCTGTTTCAGCGTAACATCGTCGATAACCAAGGCCTCTTCAGTGGCATCCAGGGGAGGTGTCGCCAGAAGACCGATATCCTTGCCTCCTATGGTGAATACTATTACAAGCAGATCCTCTTTATCGGAAAGCGGTTTCACCTGCGCCACCTGCTCAATAGCAAAGAGGGGAAGACTTGATCCCCTGTATTGCATTACATTTTTACCGCCTACTTTTTCAATATCATGCCTTTTTATCTTCTCCACCCTTTCAACGAGTCCCAGAGGAACAGCGAACTGCTCATCTTCGGCATTTCTGAAAATCAGAAGCGACTGAATATCCTGCTGTTTGAGCTTGCGCTGCTCCTTTGCCACCTCTCTCGCCCTTTCTGTTCCATCCACGGAACTCAACTGGGCCATCTGTGATATTCCGGCCACATCCAGTATAAGGGCGACACGGCCGTCTCCCATAATCGTGGCGCCCGCATAGGCTTTACAATGCTTAAGATGCCGTCCCAGGGGCTTTACCACTATCTCTTCCGAATCGTACAAATCGTCCACGACAAGCCCGTATTTTAAGGCGCCTGTGTAAACAACGACTATATTAACCGCGCTGGCAGCGTGGTAGCGCCGGTCTTTACTTTTCTGCCGGCGATCCTCGCTGTTTTCCTGTTCCTCTTTTATTTTATCTGATTCCTCTTTTGCTCCAGTCTCCTCTTTATCTCTTTTCCGCGAAGCCGGACTTTTTAGAGCCCTTCTGTCCACAATACTTTCACGCCGGTCCTTTTTCCTCTTATGATCGCTGGGATCAATATATGTTCGTTCCGACCCGATGATATCAGCCAGTCTTATCAGGGGCAGCAGACTTCCCCTGAGTCTGACAACCTCGGCATCACCCACCTTTTCAATCCTGTCCCTTACCTGGGCAGCAGGTATTCTGAATAATTCCTCAAGATTCACCTGGGGTATTGCGTACCTCTCTCCTCCTACGCTTATAAGCTGGCTGGGAATAATGGCCAGTGTCAGGGGAAGTTTTATTTTTATGGTGGTGCCTTCGCCCAGGATGGAGTCAACATCAACGACACCTCCCAGCTTATCCAGGTTGGTCTTGACCACGTCCATTCCAACTCCCCGGCCTGATACTTCGCTTATTTTTTCAGCCGTTGAAAAACCGGGAAGGAAAATCAGGTTTATCTTCTCCTTGTCAGACATGTTAAATGACTGGTCTTCTGTGATCAGGTTTTTGTTTAATGCTATAGATGTCAGTTTATTGGGATCAATGCCCGATCCGTCATCCCTGATTACTATATTTACCTGTCCTGCCTCATGGTATGCCTTTAAAAAAACGTTGCCTGTTACATCCTTGCCTTTCTTCTTCCTCGTTTCAGGCATCTCCAGGCCATGATCCACCGCGTTTCTGATCAGGTGGGTAAGAGGATCATTAATGGCCTCAAGGATAGTCTTGTCGAGTTCAACGCTCTCTCCCTCTATGGTCAGTTTCACCTCTTTGCCCATATTTCTGGCAAGATCCCTTACTACGCGGGGAAACTTATTGAATACATTTCCGATCGGCTGCATTCTCGTCATCATTATGGCTTCCTGAAGCTCGGAAGTTATCAGATCCAATCGCTGACCTGTGCCCTCTATAGAGCGAATATCCTTTTGACCGATGGCCTGCAGCAACTGGTTCCTGCCAAGAACAAGTTCGCCCGCGAGTGTCATGAGAGAATCAAGCAGGCTCACATTTACTCTAAGACTTGTCTCGAGCCCCTTTAAAGAACCCGCGCCATAACTGTCGTTCTCCTTTGTGTTATGCTCCTGCCTGATTTCCTGCTCCTCCATGTGAAAGGTCTCTTCCTGAATCCTGGTAAGATCTTCATTTTCCATATCAGGTTCCACAGAATCGACTGCATTATCATCTTCTATGTCGCTGATCCCTTTAAGGGAATTATCATTCGTCAACAGAAGTATCTTGTCGTCATCAATATCAAAAAGGGCGTTTATCATACCCGGGTCCAGAATGGTCCCGAAAAGAATAAGAAAAGGTATCCTGTTGGAAATTTTTTCATTTTCCAGCGTGCCAACTGCCTTGATATCAACCTTGAACGCGAGTATTGTTCCGCTGTCCTCCAGCATTTTCAACAGGTCTTTTGAGGAAATGCCCTTATCATGAATATCATGGATCAGGTCATATTCGACGAGATATATATACTGTCCGCTTTTTCTGGAATTGACTATATTATCTTCAGACAGATTAAATACCGTTCTGCCGTCGCCAAGTGTTATATCGACGTTTTTTGACGCACTTTCCTGAGCACCTGCAGAAGAGGCGTCGCTGGTAAGAGAGATAAGGGCGTTTACGTGTTCGCTGATATCCATTTCATTGCTCTCACCAACATTTTTCAAAAGATTTCGAAGAGTATCGGAAGATAATAACAGGATATTTACTATTTCCGGGTTTGGGACCATCTCCTTCTCACGAATCAGGCCAAGAACATTTTCCATTTTATGGGACAATTCCTTTATATTGTTGAGCCCCATAAAACCGGCGCCCCCTTTGATCGAGTGCGCGGCCCTGAAGACTTTGTTGACAAGTTCTTCATTAATATCAGCGCCATCCTTCTCAATATTCAAAAGGTCATTTTCTATGTCGGCTAAATGTTCCAGTGATTCCTCAACATAAAGCCTTAAAGTTTCATCGTCTTGAAAACTCATGACATCCTCCATCCCTGTTTCAAAATATTGTTTTCATTCGCCTGAAACAGAATTTCAGCCTGAAATAATATTTCTTAAAAAATACGATTATCATCAGAATTATCCGGTATTATACTCCTACCGGGAATCCATACTCACCTCAAAATGTTCATCAAGCCGCATCAACCTTACAAGATCAAATATATCTTTTGACGCGTTGATTATCCTAAATTTCCCACCGATATCTTCCATTGAATTATGTGTCGCTATAAAGATGCCCAGGCCGATAGAATCAACCATTTCTACTCCGGTCAGGTCCAATGTAAGTTCTTCAATGCCCTGTTTTACCAGGCCAAGCAACTTTTTACGAAAATCATCCGCCATAGAGGCCACAATATTTCCGCCGGGCTTTACTGTCTTGTTTTTGGGTTTTTTCTTTTGAACTGCCATATATTTCTCCTTCGTCTGATAGCTTTTCCATGCGCATTTCTTCTCTTCTAAATCTGCATGGATCCCGCTTTATAGAAGCATATGCGATAACCATGCCACATTCGATTTGAATGTTTTCATTGTATGCATATATAATTTTTAAAATTAAAAAAAAGGCTATATCCGAATTTTTCAAAAGGCATAAATCGTTAATTTCGCTATATTATTGTGTGATATACAAATTTTTTATGTACGGATTTTCAAGCAAATCCGTACAAGATTTTATCTCCCGAGCAATTTAAAATTGTCATTCTGAGCATTTTAACAGTTGTCATTCTTAGCGAAGCGAAGAATCTCTCATGATTCAGTTATTCTGAATGACATGATCTGACATATGTGGATGATCATAAAACAGAGACCCTTCGCTTCGCTCAGGGTGACAGTCATCGGGCACATCTGTAGATACTTGCTTGGCATTTTCTCTATTAAAACATGGCATTAATTAGTGTCCACCCAGAAACGGCAAAACTCTGGATGGACACTAATTCAGTCATACAATTGACTAGACATGTCGCTTTTTTGACGTAAGTCTTGATTTATACTATCTATTTTCGGCGGTTTGATTTTATAAAACATCGGTAAAGAAGTGATTCATTCGAAAATAAGGCGATCAGGTTTCTATTTCAAGTATCAGGCGGTTTCCTTTTTTATTATATTTCATTGTTTTGAAGCATCCCCTCATTATAGCTATGCCCCTGCCGGAATCTACTCCTGATGAAATCTTGTTAAAAAGATATCTTTTCCATTCAAATCCTTTTCCCTCATCTTCAACCCGGATTGTCAGTAATTTTCTTTCTTTCTTTAATTCACAAAATACCCTCTTTTCTTCATCATTCAGACTGCCATGCTTTACAGCGTTGGTAAGGGCTTCTCTTATTCCGAGAACGATGTGAAAGACCATGCTGTTCACACCTATTTTTTCCAGATATATTTTTATCTCTTCCGCTGCCCTGTCAACATTTTCATATGTTGCCGGCAAGATTATTCTAATGCCTTTATTCGTGTATAAGACTCGAATAGCCATCACATTTTATTATATGCGCTAATCTCCCCTGATAGATGCTCTATCTTTTCCTTAATCGATAATACAGCTTCACCAACGCCTTCAAGGCTTTCATTTCTTGCGTTGAATTCAATCTTTTTGGCAATCTCATAGATATCATTAAAACCAAGGTTTCCTGAAGCGCCTTTTATGGAATGGGATGATTCGGCTACTCCCTGTATATCTTTATTTTCAAATGATTTTCTCAACTTCTCAAGATCGGATGAACCGGTCTCAACAAATAATTCTGCCAGCTCAACAAATTCATCATCCTCAAGTCCAAGGTTGCCTGCCAGTTTACTGAAGTCCATAACTACCCCCATTTATTATATTGTGTTAGCTTTACGTAAAATGATATTGAGTTTTTATTTTTCATAAAATAACAGATATGCGATATTCATGCCATGATATATCTTGATATGTTGCTGCAGTTGATGTAATTGTCTTTTATTAATTTTTTAAGGAACTAGATATGAACAAAATCATTACAGTAGAGGGCGTTAAAAAGACCATCTTTGGAAGGGGTTCCATTAATCAACTGGGCCTTGAGTGCAGCAATCTTGGAGCTTCCAGGGCACTGGTTGTTATGGACAGGGCCCTTGCGGGAACAGGGCTTAAGGATAATATTCTGGAAATTCTGAGGATGAAAAGAATAAGATCTTTTCTTTTTTCGGATGTCACTCCTGAACCTGACCCCAGAATAGCGGATCTAGGAACCGAGTTTGCAAAAAAGGAGAAAATTCGATGCGTAATCGGCATCGGAGGAGGCAGCACAATGGATGTTGCCAAGGCCATAGGAGCTCTCGTAAACAATGAAGGCAGAGCTGCCGAATATATAGGAATGAACAAGGTTAAAAAGGCCGGTCTGCCGACGATTATGGTCCCGACCACAGCCGGAACAGGCAGTGAAACAACATTCACATCGGTATTTACCATGAGAGAAACCAGGAAAAAGGGAGGAATCAACAGCCCTTTTCTCTATCCTCACACGGCCATTCTTGATCCTGAACTGACACTGGATCTTCCTGCCGGAGTAACCGCCTATACAGGCATGGACGCACTTACCCATGCCATAGAATCATATACATCTCTGAATGCCCATCTTATGAGTGAGATGATCTCTCTCAGAGCGATTGAACTGATTTCAGACAACCTGAGAGGCGCTGTTTTCGACGGTCATAACATTGAATACAGGGAAAACATGATGATGGGAAGTTATCTTGCAGGTATCGGCCTGGCCATGGCCGGCGTGGGCGCGGTTCACGCACTTGCCTATCCTCTGGGCGCGGTTTTTGATATCCCCCATGGCATTGGAAACGGCCTGCTTCTTCCATACGTCCTTGAATACAATTATCCCGGAAATATAGATAAATTCGCGAATATTGCCATATGCATGGACCAGGAAGCAGAAGGCCTTTCAAACAGAGAAACAGCATCACTGGTCGCTGAAGCGGTTTATGAACTGGCCGAAGATATCGGGGTCCCCCTTACTCTCAGGGAACTGGGCGTACCGGAGGATTCCATACCCCAGATGGCCAGGGCCGCAATGGAGGTAGAAAGACCGATCAGCAACAACCCCAGAACAATGACCGTTGAGGCAGCGGAAAAGATATACCGAAACGCGTATGAAGGGTAAGAAAGTGCGAAGTGACTAAAGTTCGAAGTGACTAAAGTTCGAAGTTCTTTCCTTCAATTTCAAACTCCGAACTTCAAACTTATATAAGAAAGGGATATCAAATGCCAGGATATGAAATAATCGGAGTTGAGGAACTGGAAGAGGTGCGAAAAGCCCTGTCAAAAAAAATGCTTCTGAGGTATGAACACAGGGATCAAAGCACTGTCGCACAATTTGAAAATGAATTCGCACGATATTGCGGCGCCAAATATGCGCTCGCGGTCTCATCGGGAAGCGCGGCCCTAAGAGTCGGACTTGCCGCCCTGGGTGTCGGACCCGGGGATGAGGTAATTACACAGGGTTTTACATTTATAGCCACATGGGAATCTATCTTTGACACAGGCGCCATTCCTGTTTTTGCCGAGATAGACGACACCCTCTGCATGGACCCGAACGATCTTGAAAAAAGGATCACGCCAAGGACAAAGGCGATCATTCCGGTGCACATGTGCGGCTCTCACGCCAATATCAGAGAAATAGTGTCTGTCGCAGATAAACACGGAATTCCGGTGCTTGAAGACACTGCGCAGTCATGTGGCGGCAGATTTAATGGTAAAGCAGTCGGGAGTTTCGGAAAGATCGGCATCTTCTCCTTTGACGCGGTTAAGACAATTACAACCGGGGAAGGCGGCATGCTTATTACAGACGATAAGGAACTCCACAGAAAGGCCTCCGAATATCACGATCACGGTCATGACCATAACCCCAATGTAAGCAGGGGGCTTGAAAAACGTAACTTTATAGGTTTCAATTACCGAATGATGGAACTGCAGGGGGCCCTCGGGCTGGCCCAGTTGAGAAAACTTGACAGTATAATATTGAAGAGACAAAGGGAAAACAAGGCACGGCTTAAAGAGGTCCTCTCCGGGTTCGATGGAATATCCTTTAGAAGCATTCCCGACCCTGAAGGAGATACTGCAACATTTCTTATTTTCTTACTGCCGGACAGTGAAAAGGCCCGCAATTTCAATAAGATATTGACAGAAGAAGGATTCGGGGCCGTGTACTGGTATGAAAATGACTGGCACTATTATGAAAGATGGGAACACCTGCTGGAAGGAAAAAGCCTGACCCGAAGCGGTTATCCCTTTAAAACCGCTAAAGGAGAAACAAGGTGCAGATATGATAAGTCTGCCCTGCCGGAAACAGCCGGATTAATGTCAAGGGCCCTTACCATCCAGATCAACCTGAATATGGAAGAAAAGATGCCCGGACTTACAAAGGCGATTGAAAAGGCGGGGAGAGGTATATAAAGTTCGAAGTGACTAAAGTTCGGAGTTCGAAGTTCGGAGTTCGAAGTTTGGAGTTCGAAGTTGGGCGTTCGAAATAAAGTCTACCACAGAGCATGACGCATGGATAATAAAGAGTTCAGTAAAAAAATTGAAAAACGTACTCGCGAATTTTCAGTACGTATAATTCATCTTGCATCACAACTTCCTGATACTATCGAAGGTCGAGTTATTCGAAACCAGATCGTCAAAGCTGGAAGCTCTATTGGCGCAAATTACCGAGAAGCAAATAGGGCAAGAAGTAAAGCAGATTTTCTTAACAGAATTTCAATATGTGAAAGTGAGGCATCAGAAACACAATATTGGCTTGAAATAATAAAAGAATTGGCGTGGCTTCCAAATAAAATAATAAATTCTGAATACAGTGAATCAACTGAATTGCTGGCATTATTCACATCAATCGGTAAAAAAGGAAAACAAAAGTGACATAAAAAGCATGAAGTTGGATGTTGCGGCTTTGAACTTCGAACTCCGAACTTTAGTCACTTCGAACTTAATAATTATGAAAATATCAATCAACCAGATAAACCCGGTTATCGGGGATTTTGAGCATAACCTGTCACTTATCAGGGCGGCCATAGAAAAATCCAGAGATTCAGGCTGTTCCCTGGCGGTTTTTCCTGAACTGACAATTACCGGTTATCCTCCCAGGGACCTGCTTGATAAACCCGCCTTCATAAAAGAGAACATCGATTCCCTTGAAAGACTGGCGAATGAAACACGGGATATAAGCGTTCTTTGCGGATTTGTTGACAGAAATCTTTCAGGAAAAGGAAGAGCCCTTGTCAACAGTGTTGCGCTTCTTGAAGAAGGAAAGATCGTGAAAAAAGGCGGTAAAAAGTTATTGCCAAGTTATGACGTCTTTGATGAGACGAGGTATTTTGAACCGGCAGAAAAGAGCCTCAGGTTTGAAACAAAGGGAAAAAAGATCGGAGTAACCATATGTGAAGATATATGGAATGTCGGGGATCTTGAAGGCGTTCCGAGGTACGCAATCGATCCTGTAGCTGAACTCTTCGCGGAAGGTATCGATATCCTTATCAATATCTCTGCCTCACCATATACGATCGGCAAATCCCCCCTGCGCCTGGCCGTGCTTAAAAAGACAGCTCTTCGATACAATGCGCCTGTTGTCTACTGCAATCAGATAGGCGGCAATGATGATCTTGTGTTTGACGGCTCCAGCATGGTGGTCGATAATAAAGGCAGCCTTATCCTGATTGGAGCGGAATTCAAACCGGATACGCTTCAGTGGGATACTGAGGGCATCTATAAGGAGATCGAAGAACCCTGGCCTGATTCGGAAGAATCCATAATCGAATGTCTATGCCTGGGCACGCGTGATTATGTATCAAAGTGCGGATTCAGTAAAGTGCTGGTAGGGCTTAGCGGCGGACTTGATTCCTCTCTTGTAGCCTATATAGCCTCAAGGGCCCTTGGCGGAAAAAACGTCACAGGCGTAAGCATGCCGTCGCCCTATACTTCGAATCTCAGTAAAAGGTGCGCTGAACAGCTCGCAAAAAATCTTGGCATCCATTTTAAAGAGATTCCCATCACTGAAATATTTGACACATATAAATCAGCCCTGGCGCCGGTCTTTGAAGGTCTCGATCAGGATGTAACAGAAGAAAATATACAGGCCCGGATTCGGGGCAGTCTCTTAATGGCCCTTTCAAATAAATTCAATTCACTGCTGCTGACCACAGGCAATAAATCCGAGACTGCAACAGGGTATTCAACACTTTACGGCGATATGTGCGGCGCTCTGGCCGTTATCTCGGACCTGCCCAAAACATTATGTTACAGGGTTGCCCGCTATATAAACAGAGACATGGAAATCATACCAGTAGATATTATAAACAGACCGCCGTCCGCTGAATTGAGACCCAATCAGACAGACCAGGATTCCCTGCCCCCATATGGTCTTCTGGATGAAATAGTTGAAGCGGTTGTGGAAAAAAATATGTCCTTTGATGATATCATGGCAAAGGGTTATGATCCGGTTATTGTAAAGGATGTATTAAGAAGAATAGTTATAAATGAATATAAACGCAGGCAGGCCCCCCCTGGCCTCAAGATTACGTCAAAGGCCTTTGGCTACGGCAGAAGGTTTCCCATAGCAAGGGGGGGAGAGCTTTTTTAAAATGCGAAGTTGGAAGTTCGAAGCTTGAAGTTAATTTCAAACTTTAGTCACTTCGCACTTCGAACTAATATAAAGGAGGAAAGCAAAATGCGATCAGACAAGATGAAAAAGGGGATAGAAAGGGCGCCTCACAGGTCACTGTGCAAGGCCATGGGTTACACGAATGAGGAGCTTAAAAGGCCCATAATTGGAATAGCAAATTCCGCCAACGAGGTGATTCCGGGGCATATACACCTTAACAGCATCTCATCCGCCGTGAAAATGGGTATTGCCATGGCCGGAGGAACGCCAATGGAGTTCTCTACTATCGGCGTGTGCGACGGCATTGCCATGGGTCATGAAGGCATGAAATATTCTCTCATCTCAAGGGAACTGATAGCCGATTCAGTGGAGATAATGGGAACCGCCTACCCCTTTGACGGGCTGGTCTGTGTGTGTGACTGCGACAAGATTGTTCCGGGCATGCTGATGGCCATGCTGCGTCTGAACATCCCTTCAATAATGATCAGCGGAGGTCCCATGCTCGCGGGAAGATCCGGGGAAAAGGCCATTGACCTGATAAGTGTGTTTGAAGGAGTCGGTGCAAGACAGTCAGGAAGGATCACAGAGGAGGAATTTCTGGACCTGGAAGAAAGAGCGTGTCCGGGCGCCGGGTCATGCTCCGGTATGTTTACTGCAAATTCCATGAACTGTCTGAGTGAGGCCCTTGGCCTGGCATTGCCCGGAAACGGGACCATTCCTGCTGTTATGGCATCCAGAATACGTCTCGCCAAATTAGCGGGTAAAAGGATAATGGACCTGGTAGAAAAGGATATCAGACCGCGCGATATCGCTGATATCAGGGCGTTTGAAAATGCCATACACGTTGAAATGGCCCTGGGAAGTTCAACAAACACAGTTCTTCACCTTCCCGCAATAGCCCATGAGGCCGGGATTCAGCTTGATCTTGATCTCTTCAACAGCATAAGCAGTCATACGCCCAACCTGTGCAAGATATCTCCCGCAGGTGAAACCCATATGGAAGATCTTGACAGGGCCGGAGGCATCACTGCTGTTATGGGAGAACTTATGAAAAAGGATCTTCTTCACCTCAATAATATAACAGTAACCGGCATGCCCCTCAGAGAGGTAATCGGATCAGCCGCGTCGCTGGATACAACAGTCATAAAACCCATTGAATCGCCCTATTCTCCTGACGGCGGCCTGGCCATTCTGTTCGGAAATCTGGCGCCCGATGGCGCTGTTGTCAAAAAATCAGCGGTCGATGAATCAATGCTGAAACATTCAGGCCCTGCCAGAATATTTGACAGTGAAGAGAGCGCTATGAAGGCCATTATGGCGGGAACGATCAATAAAGGAGATGTGGTGGTAATTCGTTACGAAGGACCCAAAGGCGGACCTGGAATGAGGGAGATGCTTTCACCTACCTCAGCCCTGGCGGGAGCAGGCCTTGACAAGGATGTCGCCCTTATCACTGATGGAAGATTCTCCGGCGGGACAAGGGGAGCGGCCATAGGTCATGTTTCGCCTGAAGCGCAGGAAGGCGGACCCATAGGAATTCTTCAGGAAGGTGACATAATTGAGATCAATATCCCTGAAAGGTCTCTCAATGTGAGATTGTCGAAGGAAGAGATGGACAAGAGAAAAAAGCTATGGTCAAGACCGGATTACAAGGTCAAAAAAGGCTACCTGTACCGATACGCCAAACAGGTGACCTCAGCCAATACCGGGGCCATATTTAAAGAATAATTCGGATTATTCTTGTCCAAAAACGATTCACCACGGAGAGCACGGAAAACAGGAGAGTTTTTTGTTCTTCATTCCCGCCCCTTGTTTGATTCGGGGCGGGAATCTATAAGTACCTGAATTCACTGGAATCCCTCCTTCGCAGATGCTTCAACACACCAGGCAGGGATTCGATTCTGAGTATTCCTTTTTATGGCTATATCCGAATTTCTCAAAGGACATAACTCGTTAATTTCGCAGTATTATTGTATTATGATATACAAATTTTTTATGTACTTATTTTCAGACAAATCCGTACAGGATTTT
>CAZJOB010000074.1:0-12206 GCA_964547435.1 uncultured Desulfatiglans sp.
AAATCCCGATGCTGTTTTCGGGGCCTGCCGGGTCGTAGCCTTGGCGTAGCCTGGATTCCGGAATCCATTAATTTCAAGTACTTATAGATTCCCGCCTGCGCGGGAATGACGTTTTTTGGACTTCCAAGGAAGTCAAAAGCAACTTGGTGATTCATAGGGATCTTGGAACGGTATAAGGTTTAGGGTGTAAGGTATATGGAAAAGCCAAAATAACTTGTAGGGGCAGGTCTGTGCCTGGCCCCTACGGCTGAATATGAATTTTCACTCTGTGACCTTTCACTGAGGTCAAAAAAGATTTCATTTCCCATAGGTTGCCGAAAAGCGGCATAAAACAGCTTTTTACGAGTGCAACAATCATGATGCACTCGTAAAACTGTTTTATGCCGTGGCTAACATGCTATAAGACTAGACCAGCGGTCCTCCCTGGGGCGCCACATTGTTCGGATCAAATGCCTCTACGATCTGTTTCCACCACTTATCAAAATGGGACATCTTGGGTGAAATATCGCTTACGTCGCCCATCAGCAGTGCAAAGTAGCTCTCATCAAAGGCCCTTCTGCTCTGCTCCTTTGACCATTGAGCCACTGCGTCCGCCGCCTTTTTATTGGCAGGATCAAATTTGCAGAATATCTCGGTCTTGCCCACATGACCCTGTTCAACCCCCCATCCGAAAAAGGCGCCGCCGTCGTCCACTATATGACCCGCCTTGATCAGCGGCAGTTTGGCTTCGCCGGCCCCGACCGCCCACTTTATGGTCAGGTCTCTCTGGCTCATGATGGGTATTGAACTGAACGCCCCGCCCGCCCGAAAGGTCTCTCTTATGGATGCGGAGATCCTTGTGCACTGGGCGATAAGGATTCCCTCGATTTCCGGATCTTCCAGGGATTTTATGGATTCGCCTTCGAATTCGCTGATTATTCGTTCCAGGGCCTTTTTCTTGAACGCGAAGTCCGCGTCCGAATTGCCAGCGATTATAACAAAAAAACCGGGGCCTTTCTTTTCCTTGTCAAGCTGTTTGAAGACACGCTCATCATCCTCATTGCAGGTGGTGATGTTCGCTGCCACCATTGAGACATTAAATCCCATGAGCTCCATGCATATCTCATTTTCTCCCAGCCTGATCTCCGCCTCCCACATCTTCTCTACAGAGGGGAAGCTGTAGTAGCGCGCCATCATGTTGGCAGGTATTTCAGGAAGCGTATATTTGGGTGATGTACCCTGTATGTCATATTTCGCCGGCCCTGGCCAGTGATACAGCTTGACCGCCGCCTTTGTGAACACACCTGGTGTAACTCCAGGAGGAACCGCGCTCGTAAGTATGCTTCTTATGGATGGTCCGGGGCCGTCTCCGCAGAACCAGTCTCCCGTGGACCCGAGTGAGCCCGAGCGAACTATCTCGCCCTCAGGCGTTACCCATTCTATTGCGAGATGGTTTCTGTCATCGCCGCCTGTACTCTGGTCCAGATGGCCGTGGCCCCTGAGCATGGCGGAGCAGTTGGTTCCCGCGCCCTTTACGTTCATGTGCATACCCCTCTTGAAAAGCTCTGCCTGCAACTGGGCGGTTATCACATAGGGTTCAACAACCGCGTACATATTTTTTTCATTGATCTCGATTATGCGGTTCATCCTTCTCATATCTATATACATGATGCCCTTCTGAAAGGACCCTGTCCATGCCGTGGAAACCGCGGCAATGGCGATTTTGTGTTTGTTGCAGAGTCTTACTATCGCCTGAACCTGCGCCGTGTTCTCAGGCAGAATCACGGCTGCCAGTTCAGAACCGTGATAGGAAGGCATTATTGCGGGGTCATCACATATATACTCCGGTCCGACCACATCCTCGAACTCTCTGTAAACCTCTTTGCTTAGTATAGCCATTATTAATAACCCCCTTTCCTATATTGCTTTCTCAACAAGTTCAATAATATCATAGACCCTGAGATTGCTTCCGCTCTTCCCGGCAGCGTCATTGAATGTCTTTTCACACCAGGGACACGCGGAAACGATCGCCTCGGCGCCTGTAGCCTGGGCTTCCCTTAATCTCTCATTAGCGGTCCAAAGCGCAAATTCAGGGTTGGATTCCGAAACGCCTCCGCCCGCGCCGCAGCACCACGCGTATTCCTTTATTCTGGTCATTTCAGAAAGTTTAATCCCTGGGATGCTCCTGAGCACATCCCTTGGCGGTTCATAGACACCGTTTGCGCCCCGGCGATACTGCTTGGGCGGATCAAACACAAATCTGTCGCCCGGAATCTTTTTGCCATTCCAGTGTATCCAGGGCTCTCCGAGCCTGCCAAGCCGGCAGGGGTCATGATATGTGACAACCATATCAACATTCTTTCTCAATTTCAGTTTGCGTTCTTTGATGAGCCTGTCAATGTATTCCGTGATATGGAGCACTTCAAGGTCTCCCTTGAGATCGTATTTGTCGTAGAGGACCTTGAAGGCATGATAACCATCAGCGCAGGCAGTCACAACTGTCTTAATTCCCGCCTTTTTAATCATGGCCATGTTCTTTTTTGCCTGTTTAAGGAAATCCTTTTCATAGCCCATCTGATAAGCCCTGCCGCCGCAGCAGGTCTCATTGTTTCCTGCGATGCCGAAATCCACTCCGGCCTTTGTCAGGATCTTTGCAGCAGCCCTGGCGAGTTTATGCATATCCTTGCTGTAACTTGTAAGACAGCCTACATGAAACAGGACATTCGTTTTTTCCTTAGTCGCGTCCTTAAGTTTCATGCCCTTGGCCCAGTCTCCCCGCTGCCCCTCGGGCGGAACCATTGACCCCTGTTTTCTAAGGCCCTGAATAACCTTGTTAAGCGCGGGGTTTGTTTTTCCGTCTGCTACGCACTTTATTCTGAATTCGTTTAAGGGCTCCTGAACTTCCATGTCCATGGCATAATTGCATGAAACTCCGCAGGCGCCGCACATCTGGCAGTTGTAGACTATATCGAGAAGCCTGTCCGTGTATTTGATTCCACCCTTTAGGGCTGCTGATATTATATTCATCCTTCCGCCGCCTGAATAACTGTGATATTCATGCCTGGCTATACTTGGACACACATATGTATAATCATTCCCGACTACCTTCTGAAGCGGGATAAATTTGCATGCTGAACAGCGGCAACACATATTTACATCGCCCTGATATTGTTCTAATGACATCTTTGCTACCTCCTGTATTCAAAAAAATTACCGGTTAACATTCTCTTTTAAAAACAGATCTTTCCGGGATTCATTACATTATTCGGATCAAATATGTTCTTGAGTTTATGCAGGGCTCCCGCCGTGGCCGAATCCCTGTTAAGGATCAAGCCGGCTTCTTCGCCATAGGGTCTCGAGAAAAAGGCCCCTTTGTTCATGAGATCCCTGACAGATGATGTGTACAGGTCTCTGATCCGGCGTCTCTCAACAGCGTTTTCCGGATCATAGAACATATTGAACTCACAGTGGCAACCCGTGCCCTGCACTACAGGCTGAATGTAAATGCCAAGGTCTGAAACAGAATAACCAGCCCTGTCAGCCAGGTCTTTCATGGCGCTGATCTGGCCTTCCAGCTTGTCATAAATGGTCAGGAAAAACACATCCTGGCAGGCTCCCTTGCGGCGGAGTTTCCAGTATGGTTCATCGCAGGCCTGCTGTACTATCTTTAAAAGGATGTTAGCGGAGATATTGCCGATTGATCTTACAGTATCCAGCCCTATCCGCTGGTTTATTTTCGCGATGTCCCCGATATTTGATTTGATCCTGTCTTCCGGAAAGTAATCATAGCCCGGCAGGGTGTAGAATAGAATATATTGAGGCAGAGAATCCTTAATGACCTGATAGTCTTCCGGCTGTTTCGCATAGATCGCTGCCAGGCTGGCGCTGTTAAGGATAAAACATTCGGTTACCATTCGAAGCCTTATGAGCCATGACATCAGGTCCAGAAGTTTCTTGAGGTCGTATGATCCAACAAGGAAAGGTTCCTGAAGGGTGGGAAGCAATTCACACCTCAGTGTGGCCCATGTCACAATGCCCATGGTGCCCTGCGCGCCCTGAATAAGCCTGTGCAAAGAGGCGGTGCCTGGGCCGTAGGGGGCCTTTTGTACGCCGCCCACCTTCCATTGTTCCTTCAGTGCGCCGGGTCCCGCTGCCTGTCCTGTCCTGAATTCTTCACCGTTTCCAAAGCATATTCCTGCGCATGCCAGCGGATCAGAAATATCCCATTGATATCCGGGCATAACCACAGGTTCTCTTTCAAGCATGCTGCCTATAACCGACTTCGTCTTTCTGGGGAGGAGGGGAATATTAAGCCTGAGTCCCTCTTTTTTGGCCTGAGGAATAAGTTCCTCGAAGGTCACGCCCGGCTCCACCATGGCAACCCTGCGGGGCCGGTCAACAAACACGGTCTTCTTCATTCCGCTGAGATCGACTATAATGCTTCCGCCGTTTGAGGGAACCGTGTCACCCCTGAAATGAGGCGCCCCGGAACTCACCGGAACAAGAGGAGTCTTTGTGCTGTTGGCAAGTTTGATAATCTTCTGAACATCCTTTTCGGTTTTGGGTTTTACCAGGCAGGCAGGCCTGACCCGGTTGACAAAGCTTATGTCACTGGAGTAGCTCTCCAGGGCCGCCTGCTTGTCAGACACATTGCCGGCGCCTACAATATTTACCAGTTGCTGTTTGTCTATCATTGTTACCCCCTTTCGTTACTGTTGAAATACGTTTACTTGCTAATGTCCAAAATAACCTTAATCCTTCCAGTCTTTGATGGCCTCGTAAAAAGCTTTTTTATACCGTTTCGCGGTAACCTATAAGGAACGAAGTTTTTTATAGTCTCAGTGAAACGTCACATTGTGAAAAATTAACCGTAGGGGCCGACCTGCGTGTCGGCCCGCCAAGGGTTGCTTATGGGCGCATACCGGGCAGACACATAGGTCTGCCCCTACAGGTACTTTTGGTTTTTCCGTATACCTTACACCTTACACCTTATACCGTTGCACGATCACTTTGAGTCACAAAGTTGCTTTTGACTTCCTTGGAAGCTGTCATTCCCGCCCCCTATCAAGTACGGGCTTCATTCGCGGGAATGACGATCTTTGGACTTTTTACGAGTTTAACTTTATTGGTGATACCAATAGCCAATTTTTTAATAAAGACAAGGTGCATTGTCAAGTTAATTAGATCAATTTATTTAACAGCTTCTCATGAATATTGTCGAACGCGCCGTTCGACATGATAAGCAGAATATCACCTTTCCTGGCGTTCTCAATTATATAGTAAAGAAGTTTATTCGTGCCCGAGAAATAGGTTGCATTCAGGCCCCTGTTTTTGAGGTCTTCCACCAGCCTTCGGGATGAGAACCGCTCATTTGCAGGCACCTTTTCCATCAGGGGCGGTTCCGGTATAAGCGCCATGTCTGCCCGGTCAAATGATTCAGAATATCTTTCCTGGAATATGTTGCGTCTGCTGGAGTTGGATCTCGGTTCAAATACCGCGATGAGGCGGCGGTTTTTGTATCTGTCCTTTACCGCATTTATGGTCTTTTCAACGGCTGTCGGATGATGGGCAAAATCATCAAGAATAAGTATTCCGCCCGGCTCACCCTTTATCTCCTGCCTTCTTTTAACCCCCCTGAAACTCAAAATCGCCTTTGAGACGATAGGAATGTCAATGCCAAGAAAATCGGAAAGGGCGATTATGGAAAGGAGATTCGAAAGATTATGTTCGCCATAGAGATGGGTAGAGAAGGTCGCGTATTCCCTGTTTTTATGAACCACCCTGAATCCGGTCATATCATCATGCCGGTATTCTATATCGGTTATTCGCCAGTCGGCATCCCTGTTTACGGCGTAGGTTATTACATGGCACTTTGCTCTTTCTGCCTCGGCAATGGCCACGGGATCATCACTGTTTACAATCAGAAGCCCTTTCGCGGGAATGATCTCTATCAAAGCCCGAAAGCTTGAGATGACATGATCGAGATCCCTGTATATATCCGCGTGATCAAATTCTATGCTGGTGACTATGGATATAAACGGCGCATAATGCAGGAATTTCGGACCCTTGTCAAAGAAGGCCGTGTCATATTCATCACCCTCTATTACATAGAAGGGGCCGGCGCCCTTTTTAAAGTTGCTGTCAAAGTTATTAAGAACGCCCCCCACCATAAAACCCGGGTCCATTTTCGCCTGTTCAAGCAACCAGGCGCAGATCGCTGATGTGGTGGTTTTGCCATGCGTCCCCGCGATCACGATGGATTTTTTGTCTTTTATCGCAAACCGCCCTATTGCCTGGGGAAATGAAAGATAGGGAATTTTCAGTTCAGCGAGTTCTATTGCCTCGGGATTATCTCTGGTTATGACATTCCCCACTATAACAAGATCCGGAACAGGGTTCAGGTTAGTTGAAGAATATCCATTCATCACTGGTATATCAAGTTCCTTTAAAAGGGTGCTCATTGGAGGATATATATTCTGGTCCGAACCGGTAACGTGATAACCCTCATTTTTAAGAAGCCCTGCCAGAGACGCCATTCCGGTGCCGCAAATCCCCATAAGGTGTATATGCCGGGGATCAGGCGGAGATGTGTTAAGTGCTTCCGATAACTGGTAAAATTTGCTTTTATTGATTATTATGTTTTCCATTAAAAAAATTATTGCCTTTTCATAAAATAAGATATATACAATCTGATTCTAAATTTATTTAAGGAGTACCGCCATGTCAAGAATATGCGATATTTGCGGCAAAAGACCGCAGGTTGGATATAGCGTTAGTCACGCGCATAATAAAACCAAGAAACGCTGGTATCCTAATCTTCAGAAAGTCAGAACCATACAGAACGGTCAATCCACGAGAATGACAGTCTGTACCGGTTGTTTGAAATCGGGTCGTGTCACCAAATATTGAAAATCCAGGCGCATAGCACAAGTCACAAGGCTATTAGTTTTTGGCATTTCCCTTGCGCCTCTTGTCTCGCCATAGTCCCGGTTCAACCGGGACGAAGGCGGATTCGCCCCGAGCCCTTTGCCATTGTTGTTCATAAAACCTGCCATTACCTCAATAATTCTTTCTTGATGAACCTGTAAAAAGTCCAACGATCGTCATTCCCGCGCATGAAGCCTGCCCCGTACTTGATACGGGGGCGGGAATCCATAAACGCCGTCATTCCCGCGCAGGCGGGAATCCACACACGCCGTCATTCCAGCGCAGGCGGGAATCCACAAACGCCGTCATTCCCGCGCAGGCGGGAATCCATTTTTTATATTATGTCATTATACAAATCATTCCATTTGGAATTTTTTTCTTCAATCAATCTGATTTTCCAGGAACGTTCCCATTTTTTCATCTGTTTTTCCCGAAGAATCGCTGATTCCATATTTTCGTGAAGTTCATAATAAACCAGACAATGAACTTTATATTTATCTGTAAAACCCGGAACAAGACCGTTTTTATGTTCCCATACCCTTTTTACCAGGTCGCTCGTAACGCCTATATAAAGGGTTCCCATTAGTTTACTTGCCAGTATATAAACAGCCGGCTGTTTCATAATCCTTTATGGATTCCCGCCTTCGCGGGAATGACGTTTCTGGGACTTTTTACGAGTTCATCAATCTCATACCCTTTCCACGATAAGGACATCCTTTATCTTCTTTATTGTTCCCATAATGTCCTCAAGTTGTCTGTAGTTTTCAACCTCTATACTAAAGAGGCTTATCCCCTTTTTATCCATAGTTGTCTTGATTTCGGCCTGAATTATATTGGCCTCCTTCTTGGACATAATCGAGCTGATGTCCGCAAGTATCCCTTTTCTGTCAACAGATGTAATCTTCAGTTTAGCCAGAAAAAGGTCCTCATTATTGGGTTCCCACTGGACGTCAACCAGCCTGTCCCCGTCCGAATCAAGCAAGAATCTGCAGTTGCTCTTGTGAATGGTGACACCGCGTCCACGGGTTATAAATCCTACTACATGTTCGCCCGGCAAAGGGTGACAGCAGTTTGCAAACCTTACCAGCATGTCATCGAGGCCCTTGACCCTGATTCCCCTTGAACTCTTTTTTCTTGTTATCCTTGAGACAACCTTGCTGACAATGCCTTCCGGTTCCGCTTCGTTTACTCCCAGCCTTGGTTTGAGTCGTCCCATAACCTGGCTGGCAGATATTCTTCCATAGCCGATATTGGCCAGAAGGTCTTCAGCCGAGCCAAGAGAAAAATCTTTGGCAATCGCGGTAATCTGTTCATTTTTTACGATATTGGTCAGGTTAAGATGGGTCTGTTCAATGGCCTTTTCAAGAATGCTTTTACCGATCGATATGCTTTCATCCCTTTCCTGACTTTTGATGTATTGCCGGATCCTGGATTTGGCGCGCGGGGTCTTGACCAGATCAAGCCAGTCTTTATGCGGGTGCTGTCTGTTTGATGTAACAATCTCTATGATATCGCCGTTCTTGAGTTTGTATCTCAGGGGAACCATACGGCCGTTTATTTTCGCGCCGCTGCATTTATTCCCCACCTCCGAATGGATGCTGTAGGCAAAATCTATGGGTGTGGCGCCCTTTGGAAATTCCTTTACCTCCCCTTTGGGCGTAAAGACATAGACCTCGTTGGGAAACAGGTCCATCTGGACCATTTCCATAAATTCCTTTGGATCATTGAGGTTCTTCTGCCATTCAAGGAGCTGTTTCAGCCATCCGAACTGTTTCTGATCGGTTTCATTGGCAATGCCTTCCTTGTATCTCCAGTGGGCCGCTATTCCTTCTTCAGCGACCTTGTCCATATCCCAGGTCCTGATCTGTACTTCCATCCTCTGAGCGTACGGCCCTATAACAGATGTATGAAGCGACTGGTACATGTTTGCCTTGGGCAGTGAGATATAGTCCTTGAATTTTCCGAGAATAGGCTTCCACATGGAATGTATAATCCCCAGAACCTCATAACATTCTTTAAGTGAGTTGACTATCACGCGAAAGGCGACCAGGTCATAAACCTGGTCAACGCTAAGATTCTGGTCTCTCATCTTGGAGTAGATGCTGTAGAAGTGTTTGTGCCGCCCCTTGATCGTGGCTTCAATATTGTACTCCTTCATCTTGGCGACAAGCAGTTCTTTTACTTCCTTAATGAATTTTTCTCTGAGTCCCCGCCTCTCCGCTATTCCATCGTTGATCTTTTTGTATATCTCCGGCTCAAGATAAAAGAGACAAAGATCTTCAAGGTGTGATTTCAGCCAGTATATACCCATTCTTCCCGAAAGAGGGGCGTAAATATCAAGGGTCTCGCGGGCGATAGAGTGCTGTTTTTCAAGCTTATGAAAACCCAGTGTCCGCATATTATGGAGCCTGTCCGCCAGTTTCACCATTATTACTCTTATATCCGTGGTCATTGCCAGGATCATTTTTCTTATGTTTTCCGCCTGGCGTTCTTCGGTGCTGGCAAACTGGATCTTGCTGATTTTGGTGACGCCGTCAACTATATTGGCGGCCTCTTTGCCGAACAGGCGTTCTATCTCGGATAATTCCGCCTCTGTATCCTCGATGGTGTCATGCAGAAGACCTGCCACAATGCTTATAACATCCATCTTCATCTCAGTTAAGATATAGGCCACCTCCAGGGGATGAGAAAGATAGGGCAGGCCCGAGAGCCTGACCTGTCCCTGATGCACCTTTGCAGAATAGACGTAGGCCTTTTCTATAAGGGTTGTGTCTGCCCTGGAGTTATATTCGAGGAGCCGGAATGTTATATCATTGATTCGAATCATAAAGTTCTTTCAGCCTGTCAAGCACAAAGGTTGATGCGTCCATGATTGATACCATAACAGGTTCAGCCTCGGAGCGGAGTTTTATTTCCACCTGTTCGGTCTGAAGGCCCTTTGTCCCTATTGTAACACGCAGGGGGATGCCAAGAAGGTCCGCGTCTTTGAATTTAAACCCTGCCCTCATGTCCCTGTCATCCAGAAGGACATCAACCCCTTTTGCCTTCAGATCCGCGTATATCTTTTCCGCAGTGTCAACGACCTCTTTCCTGTCTATCTGAAGGGGCAGAATAATTATCTCGAAAGGCGCTATGGGTACAGGGAAGATGATCCCATTGTCGTCGTGATTCTGCTCAATGGCAGCAGCCAGTGTTCGGCCCACTCCGATGCCATAGCAGCCCATAATCATCGGCTGCTCCCTGCCGTTTTCATCGAGGAAAAATGCGTTCATAGCCCTGCTGTATTTTGTACCGAGCTTGAATACATGACCGACCTCTATGCCTTTTCCAAACCTTATTTCCAAACCGCACCTCGGGCAGGGGTCCGAAGGCGTTATAACCCTGAGATCGCCCCAGGTCTCCACCGAAAAGTCTCTTTCAATATTGACATTCAGGTAATGAATATCCTTTCTGTTTCCGCCTGTTACAAAATTCTTTATCCCTTTGATGCTGTTGTCCGCGAGTATTCTTATACCAAGACCAACCGGTCCGGCAAATCCTATGGGCGCGCCGGTTGTCTTTGCCACCAGCTCCGGGTCAGCCAGTTCAAGGCTTTCCGCACCCAGAAGGTTCCTGAGTTTTGCCTCATTTATTTCATGATCTCCCCTCACCAGGGCTGCCAGCACCTCTTTTTCGGTCCTGAAAATTAGCGTCTTTATCAACAGTTCGGGGCTGACTGATAAAAATTGCGTTACCTCCTCCACTGTTCTTTTATCCGGGGTTTCAACCTCCTCAAGGGGTTTTTCTGTTTCTTTAGGGCCGGTTTCATCGATCTCCGTGAAGCAGACCCCGGCCTTTTCCAGGTTTGCGGAATAATTACAGTTGAGACAATTGACTATGAAGTCTTCACCCGTGTCCGCAAGGACCATAAATTCATGTGAAAAGCTTCCTCCTATGCTTCCTGTATCCGCCTCAACCGCCCTGAATTTAAGACCCATTCTGCGAAATATATTATTGTATGTCTCAAACATTATCTCATAGCTCTTTTCAGCGCCGGACTCATCCGCGTCAAAGCTGTAGGCGTCCTTCATTATAAACTCGCGGCCCCTCATAAGTCCGAACCGGGGACGTATCTCATCCCTGAATTTGGTCTGAATCTGATAGAAATTGACAGGCATCTGTTTGTAGGAACGAATCTCCCTTCTTGCCATATCTGTAATTATCTCTTCATGTGTGGGCCCCAGGCATGAATCCCTGCCATGCCGGTCCTTGAATCTCAGAAGCTCGGGCCCGTAAAATGCCCATCTGCCGCTTTCCTGCCACAGTTCGGCAGGCTGCACCGCAGGCATCAGCACCTCAATGGCGCCAGATCTGTTCATCTCTTCACGAATTATATTCTCGACCTTTTTTAATGCCTTGAGTCCTGCGGGAAGATAGGTATAGATGCCGGTTGTAAGTTTTCTGATCAGCCCTGCCCTCAGCATTAATTTGTGGCTAACCACCTCCGCATCAGCGGGAGTCTCCTTGAGTGTGGGAATAAAATATTTTGAATAGCGCATTTTGAATTTCTCTCTTGAATTATTTCATAAACTTTGATGAGTCCATTATAACTTATGCATAACATAAAAAATCATTATTATTTGTAGGGGCGAACCTGTGTGTTCGCCCGGCTTACTTCCAAAAGCGACCATTGGCGGGCCGACACACAGGTCGGCCCCTACGCATAAATGCCAATATTTGGCCTGTAGCCTTCCAACGAAGTCAAAAGCAACTTTGTTTCTCATAGCAAGGCATTCCATGCATAAAGCAACTTTTTACGAGAACAGCAATAATTGACGAACTCGTAAAAAGTCGAAATAACCCGTTTGTCATTCCGCGACTTGTTGAAAATCCCGATGTTGTTTTCGGGGCCTGCCGGGTCGTAGCCTTGGCGTAGACTGGATCGCGGAATCCATTAATTTCAAGCATTTATGGATTCCCGCCTGCGCGGGAATGACGTTTTTTTGTACTTTTTACGAGACCATCAATAATTGTAGCATTCGTAAAAAGTCCGGAAAACGTCATTCCGTCGAAAAGAGTCTGCCCCGGCATGACCGAAGCGGGATTAATCCAGTTATTTCAGTAAGATATAAAACACTGGACCCCATTTTCCGCCTTCGCAAGACGCGACATAGCACTACTTCAGCGCGACGTCGGTTCAGCGGAGTGACGACTTCCAACGAAGTCAAAAACAGCTTTGTGGCTCATAACATGTTACTCTCAGTATAAAACAGCTTTTTACTATTTTATCAATCCTTCCCGGTTTCCCTTCGCAAATGAGA
>CAZJOB010000075.1:0-12173 GCA_964547435.1 uncultured Desulfatiglans sp.
ATTACAATCTGAGTGTGACGCAGAGATTGTTCAAAAGGGCCGTTTCTGGATGGGCGCTAACTAGCCCTTGCCTGTTTCCACAAGAGTGTCCGTAAAGACCTTGTAAAATCTCTCATATTCCACTATGCCGCGCTTTAAAGCAGATGAAAGCTTGTCCAGATCCTTTGTGTTGATAATTATATTGGCGCTCAGTGTGTATGCCATCATTTCATCCATTGTATTGAACTTCTCTCCGAGCAGCGCGATGAAGATCTTTCGACGTGAAGACATCGCAAGATGGTTCAGATAGTTCATTACGGGACTGTTTTCGATCTGCTGTCCATCAAACCCCTCTTCGAGTATTATAATGTCAAAAAGATGAAAACGAAGTTTTGAAAGCGCGTCTCTCGTATTCGAAACCGGTATATACCTGTACCCGAGCGCCTCAACCGCTGATTTAACCTTTTCATTGTCAGCCTCATTTACCATTACCAGGGCAAGCTTTGTCCCTTCGTCATAGAATTCCAGTAATTCATCTCCACCGCTGTAGTCATCATTATCAGGAGAATCCTTGCCGCTTTCTTCCTTCTTTTTTGATTCAATAAATTTAAGATGCAGCTTCCCTGTCTCTGAAAAGGACTCCTTTGCCGCTGTTTCCGCCTCTTCGTGCATTGAAGGTTCAATGGTAATCTTGTTTTTACATTTGGGGCAGCTTATTCTTGCCGCCTGATCTCTGGGGAGCTTTTCATCGGGAATATTTAATTTTGTTTTACACTGGGGACAGATGACTTCCATTATTTACCTCCTGATATTCTATTTTCGTTTTTCTTTCTTGCCGTATTGATCATCCAGTGACAGGCCTTCAATCTCCGTTGTCGCCTCTCCCCTCTCGGATTTAATCGAATCGATCAATCTGCCCACCACACCTTTTCTTGAAGCGTAACTCATGGCGGTTTCTTCCGTGATTTTTCCGGCCCTGTAATGATCGACAATACACTGATCAAATGTCATCATACCAAATGGTCGGCTCCCTTCAATTATCTCATAGTATGTCTTTCCTTCGGATTCACCGTTGAGTATCGTGTCTTTGACCCGAAGATTGGTGCCCATAATTTCATGGGCAGCCTGACGGCCGCCCCCTACCTTTGGCAGAAGCCTCTGACAGGCAATCCACCTTACAGTGTCAGCCAGTCTGATCCTGATCTGCTGTTCTTCCTCCTGGTCAAACATGCCGACAATCCTGTTTATTGTCTGACCTGCATCGACAGTATGAAGCGTGCTCAAAACAAGATGCCCTGTTTCGGCAGCCGACAACCCTATCTCGACAGTTTCCCTGTCGCGCATCTCACCAACAAGTATTACCTTGGGCGCCTGTCTTAAGGCAGCGCGAAGCCCTGAGGCAAAGGCATCAAAATCCTGGCCCATCTCTCTCTGGTTAAAGGTAGCCTTTTTCTGTGAATGTACAAACTCCACAGGATCTTCCAGGGTAACCACATGAACAGACTGCATTTCATTTATCTCATTCAATACCGCTGCCAGCGAGGTTGATTTTCCGCTTCCTGTTGCTCCTGTAACCAGGATTATGCCGTTTCGCTCCCTGGTCATCTTTTTAAACGCATCAGGAAGATTCAATTCTTCAATAGTGGGTATTCTTGTGGCAAGCTGTCTCATTACTATCGAGTAATATCCCTTCTGCGAAAAGATATTAACCCTGAAACGGGCCTTGCCCGCCAGTTGATAGGATGAGTCGCAGGAGCCCTGCTTGAGAAGATTCTTTGTCAGACGGCGATCGGAATCAATGAGATTCAGGGCAAACAACTCGGCCTGAAATGGTGTTATTGTTTCTACAGGGGGTGTTAAGTTGACCGGAAGCAATTTTCCCGAAGCCTCCACCTGAAAAGGCTTGTCAACAGTCATTAAAAGATCCGAAACCCCGTCGTATGATTCAAGCATTGTCGTTAAAATACTGTCAACCTGTTGTTTTTTCATTTTGATCCCCTTTTCAATTAACTTTTACAAGTGCAACAATCTTTACGCATCTGTAAAATCCGTGGGCGGATTTTTCAGAAATGGTCTGAATGCATCCTTGTTGTTGCATTTGGCGTACGCATCGTCAGCGCTTATCTTCTTTGCCTTGAGAAGCACCATAATGGCATCGTCGAGTGTCTGCATGCCGTATTTTTTTCCGGTCTGCATGGAGGATGGTATCTGGAAGGTCTTTCCCTCTCTTATAAGGTTTCGAATGGCCGGTATGGCGATCATGATCTCAAGGGCGGCCACCCTGCCCTTCTTGTCAATTCTTTTAAAGAGATTCTGCGCCACCACGGCTCTAAGGCCGTCGGAAAGGGTATTGCGTATCTGTTCCTGCTGATTAACCGGAAACACTTCGATGACCCTGTCGACAGTTTTAGCGGCGCTGCTTGTATGGAGCGTACCGAAGACCAGATGTCCTGTGGCAGAGGCTTCAATTGCGAGGCTTATGGTCTCAAGGTCGCGCATCTCGCCCACAAGTATGATATCAGGGTCTTCTCTGAGGGCGCCCTTTAATGCCGCGGCGAAGGACCTGGTATGGAGTCCCACCTCCCTGTGATTGACTACAGCCTCCTTGCTTTTATGAACGAATTCTATAGGGTCCTCAACAGTAATAATGTGATCCTTGCGAGTCCTGTTTGCCTCATCGACAATAGCCGCGAGTGTTGTTGATTTTCCGCTTCCCGTGGGTCCAGTGACCAGAACAAGCCCTCTCGGCAGAGATGCCAGTTTCCGGACCACGGGCGGAAGACCGAGTTGTTCACAGGTTAATATATCTGAAGGTATCTCTCTGAAAACAGCGGCAATTCCATATTTCTGCTGAAAAAAATTGGCCCTGTAGCGTGCCAGTCCCGGAATCTCATAGGCAAAATCGATATCTCCTGTTTCCTCAAAGACCTTTACCTTGTCTTCCGGGGCTATCTCATAGAGCATGCTCTTCAGTCCGTCATTCTCCAGTTCTCTGTATTTCACCCTCGTCAACTCACCCTGAATGCGAAGAACCGGCTGCTGTCCTGTCACCAAATGAAGATCAGAGGCCCCCTGTTCATTCATCAGTTTAAAAAAGGCATCTATCTGTGCCATAATTCAATTCCTCCAAAGATAGGTTAAGCAGGTAATCCTTTTGAAACCCTGGAATCCGGGAAATATACTTATAACCGGGCATATTGAAACAGCGTCGGCATTATAAACAGAAAATATACGCCTATTCAACTACAAATTGAATTATTTGGCACAGTATTTCACACCCCCCTGATCCCGGAATATTTTTCAGTCAGGTTCCTTTGCCATGACATATGCATCCTGCCCCCTCGGATAGAACGATCTCCTGATTTCCCAGAATCTGTATCCTGCTTGATTAAAGAGCCTTTGCGCCCTTATATTATCAGTTGCAGTATGCAGAAAAATCCTTTTTATGCCAATTTGAACAGCCATTAAGTCGGCCTCCCTGAGCAGGGATTCTCCCACTCCCATTCCCTGCCATGAAGACTCCACTGCTATGGCAAGGAGTTCTGACACAGTTTGAAAATCATACCTGCTGTCTATCCTGCCAAGCATCGCGAAACCTATGGGCGCATTCGCCACGCGTGCGACAATTGTATGACTATTATCAGACCTGAGCCATGAGACGATTACATCTTCATATGAACCATACAGAGCAAAAGCGTCACGGCTAAGCCTTTTGATAAAGTCCTCATCAACCGCCTTCGCCAAACCCAGTGAAATCGGGGGATTCTGCTTTTTGTCTGCCTCATTTACACTCATATTGTTCACAAATGATATCAAATATCCGCATTATATTCTAATGCTCAACAGAAATAAACATCCATTTCAAAAAAGGGGTCCGCCTTTCCATTTGACACCTGACTGCTGTATTTCTATAATCTGAATTATCCATCTGTTAATTCTATGGATAATAATCGAACAGTACTATCGGCTGTTAACCTTAAGAGAACATAAAATGGACTTCTCTGATGCTCAGACAACAGGCTCTTTCTGGCAGGAAGACCCCTTCGGAATTATTAAAATGGAGGAATATGACAGTCTCGGAATTGACCGGGAGGATATTCCTCCCGGTGCTGTTGCCGCCAGAAGGCACCCTCCGCTGCTCTCAAGCCGGTTTGGCGGAAACGCATACGGAACAGGACTTTTTGAGACACAGAGTCACCTGGCAAAGGATGATCTGAAAAAGATACAGCACATCAATCCTGACAATCCGGAAGAGGCAAAACTCCATTATAAAGAGATCAATAACATATACAAAAAAATCGGTTTATTAATAAGGATTTCAAGCTCCGGGCGTCCATATTACCTGATACCGAATCATCTTTTGGCTATCTCTCTGGCCAATACAAGAAACAAGGCCGACGCGATAAGCCGGATAATAGAAGACCACCGGAAAAAATATCTGAAGGAAAATCACAGAATAGGGTTACTTACTCATAACTCGGATCCTGTTATAAGCGATCTTACACTAAGGTTTAAAGAGCACCAGTTTACAGTAATAGATTCCCTTAAAAAACTCCGCGCCATAAGAGAGACACTCGATCTGGTAATCCTTACCAAAGACATATTCAGGACTGTTTTACTGGAGATGCTGGCTAACCGTTCAAAGAACAGCCCTACTAAAAAAGAGCTGGAAAATAATGTTATCTATATGCTTGGCAGGGTATATAAGATTCTCAAACCCAAAGGTGAATTATTTATAATAGCAAACCGCCAGCCGAAAAAATCAAATCAGACGGCGCTCCTGAGGTTTAATACCATTCAGGAAAAAAAGAATTTTTTTATCTTCTGCCACATTTTCAGGACCAGGAAAAAATATAACATGAATGACCCCTCTCTCCGGGTGAATATATATGATTTCGAACGATATCTGGGGCTCATCTACTTAAATCAGACATTTGTTCGTGAACTGACAGGAGGGGAAGATCTTCATAAATTATCCCTGGAAGAGATAGACAACCTGCCCTACCTCAAAATGCCTCTGGATAATGAATATGTGTATGATCAGGAAAAATTCTGGCCTAAAATGGCATCCATCTACTTTGATGAGATATATTTCAGGCCGCTGATACCCGATTCAATAAAAAAGGACTGGGAAACAAGATTCACTATTGAAGATTACACACCTGATTACATGCTGGTCTACCTGGCCCAAAAAAAACGAATAGATGAGAAAGTTGCAAACCTTCAAAAAGATATGGCGAGGTCTCCGCTTGCAGGCTGTCCTCTGCCCCTTCTTGCTGAATACAGAGACTCCTTTGATTATCTGATACGCACACTGACCGTATTAAAAAGGATAAAGGAAGATAAAATTGACAGCCTGCCTGAGAGTTACATCGTAAGGCTGAGAGAACCCTTTGAATACACCAGAAAGAGATTCAGCGGCCTTAATCACATTAATAAACTGATAAAAAAAATAAATAGACTCGAAACTCTTAAACAATGTCTTAATCCCGATATGGTTGAAGGCCAGAGGACCAGAATCCTTAAAAATATCGAGATCCTGTCATTCTTTGATTTCAGTTACAGTGAACTCAGGGAGATCTATCTTGTTATAGCGGGACATACTACCGCGGGAAGAATTCTGGAAGGCAAGATGAGTGAAAAGACCATTAAACCTGCGACCAACCTTGCAAGGACATACAGCCAGTCAAAGGCTATCAGCCTGCTGCGCTACTGCAGGTTGATGACAATGGCTGAAACCGTGGCCTCACGAAGAAATGATATCAGCCAGGAGGAATCCATAGAACTCTTTGATCTGTTTGAATCAGCCCTGAAAATAGTTACAAACAGCAATACGAACTGGGACAGATTGATGGATGAAAAGATCTCGGCCATGGGGGGAATACATGGCAAACTGATCCACAGGGTGCTTATGATGATGAATCACTTTGAATTCATCGAGAACTGGGCTGAATTAGAAAACAAGGGGGACAGGGAAAAGGAATGCCTTGCGGATTATGACAAATCAAAGCTGGCGAGAATTGAGAATGTAATAAGACTCCTGAAAATTGTCGAATTATTTGAAGAAAAATTTCTTGAGAACGATCCGCTGCAGTTACTCGTTATATACAGAAAATTCCTCAATATGGAATTTCACGGAACAGGGCACCTTTTTGAGAAATTGGACAGCCGAATGGGTTTCACCCTGTTGTGGCTGGCAGTAAATATTGCCCGGGGTGGAATAATAAATTTTAATCCTGTCCTTTCAGATATCCTTTACCATGATATGGCAGTTCATGTGGCAAAAATAGAAAAAGAGACAGAAAAGATCAATGCTGAATTCCTCGCGCCGTCTGTGCTTAACCATTTCAGCAGATTGCTCTATTTAAACCAATCGCTTTTCATATTCAATACAGGATTCCGGTTCAGAGTCGACGAAACCACACAGGCGGTTGAGATCTCCTTTATAGATATAGACGAAAATATAGAGACTCTCGGTCATCTATGCAATACATATAAAAATTGCAGCATCCCGGATCTCCTTCTTGAGGATCTGGAACAGATGGAAAGACTCTTCTCAAATCTTGAAAGCTTTTACCAAAGCCATTTGAGTCTGTTTTCCGGGGCAGGTTCGCTTCCGGAGATCCCCGAGAAACAGACAGAATGGTACATGAGCGTGAAAAAATTGAGAGAGAGAGTCAGATCCATTTTTATGAAAATGATTTTCACACCGGAAAATATATTCATCAATCTCAACACGCTATTGAACCATGCCCCTTCCATCTTAAAGATGGTTATACCGGAATTCAATGCACTTAAGGATATAAAACAATCCGGCAACATATATCGAAGGACCCCCATTGTCGAACATGTCCTGAACAGCACCCGGAAAATTCAGGCCCTCATCAGGGGCGACATTAAGGAATTCCAGGATATACAGGTTCTTCATAAACTTGCGCAAAGAGAGTTTGGCCCAAATGCGGCCGGGACAGTCGGCATGAATGAGTCCCAGATAGATGAATTGTTTTCAATGATCAATCAGTTGAGGGCTGATCCCCGCATCTTTGACGCCATAATCAAGGCATTTATCTTTCAGGATATAGGCCTTGCCCCTTCACTTAGAAAAAAATATTCCGGTGATTTCAACACCGCAGACCAGTCCAGGGCCGGGGCATTTTTTATGCTTAAGGAAAAGATGCCTGAAAAGTACGGCATGGAACCGGCATCAGAACAAGCCCTTCTGTTTCTGATTAAATACCACGATTGCCTTCTTCATCTTGTCAGAGGGGAGTTTTCTATTCACACCCTGAAGGAGGTAATGAACGAAGGTAACAAAGACCTATTTAACGCATTTTTCATCAGTTCACTGGTCATGCTGGCAGCGCTGGGAGAAGACGTCATTTCAGAGGATCTGGCAAACAGGCTCTTTAATATTAAAAGACTCTGTATAAGGGCACTGGATGGAGAAACAACCTTTGAAAGCTTTCTTGAAGACTTGTGTCAGTACAAAGGCCGCATTTATTTCGCGGTTGAAGACTACAGTAATGGTCATATTCCGGAAGAAATAAGGCCGGATAGATATATTACATCCATGCTTAACAAAAAAACAAAAGACACCCGGTATGCCAAGGCAGGCAGAAATATTATGGCTCTTGAAAGAATTTTCAAGTTAAGAGGCCTGAAATATGCCGATTTCACGGATCTGGCATACCTGTTAGTCAAATCTCCTCTAAAATACATATACCAGAGGAAGGTCTACTACAGTGTGGGTTATGCGACGTTTGAGAAGGATCTTTTTGAGGCCCTTCGAATCTATAATTATATAAGAACCCTTTCGGAATCAATACGGCACTTTATCCTTGAAAGGCTTGATGGGGATAAAGTCCGAATCTTCGGTTTTGAGAATGTAAGCAGATACCTGAGTTATGAGAACCTGATTAAGCTCCTGTTGATAAGCCTTCTTGCTTCAAAGAGATTTAATAAAAAAAGCAGGCCCGTTTTCCTTGACTTCTTAAGCATCCAAAGCCAGATTGACAGGAGATATGAAGCCGTAAACTCTATACTTGGCAGCATATCCTTGGACAGAATCTGGTTTGACAGAAAACAGATCGCTCAACTCTTTAAGGCAAAAACAGGCATTACCCTTGAAAAAGATGAAAAACAGGGTGTCCTATCAATACATTTTACCGACAAATTAAATATTGCCCGTAAAGTACTTTATATGGAGAAGATCGAGGATATTTACCGGCTAAAAAACTATTTTCATTACTGCCTTAAATCCTTAAGAAAAAATAATTTCTACACTGACGATTACGAATTTATCCTTGAGAAGTCCTATGAAAAAAGGCATATGGAAATAACCGGCCAAATGCTTGATCGGGTAAGGTCACAGATGGAAAAAGCAAAGGATTTTAAGAAAATTCACGCGCTTTTTTCCAATCTCGAGAACAGGTCGCTGGAGATAGGATTAAGCGAGGATCAAAAACACAGGTTAAATGATCTTTATGACCTGAATAAAGACAACCTGAAGAGAGAAAAACTCGAAGAGATAAACAGCCATATTGAAAAAATCAACACCACTGAAGATCTGGAAGAATACTGGAATAAAACAAAGGTTTTTTTACTGAATAACAGAAGATTTCTGGGCAAGGAGTATGAGAAAATGGTTGCCAGAAATTTTGACAAAGCCGCAAAGAGAATCAAGGATATGTCATTTCAGGCCTTCTTTATTACCTGATTTTTTTAAAAAGCGTCTTGCGATAATATTTCAATTCATTAATGGATTCATGAATATCACTCAATGCCAGGTGGGACTTCTTTTTTTCATAGACCGGCAGATCCGGATACCACCTCGCTGCCAGTTCCTTTATTGAGCTTACATCAATCATCCTGTAATGGAAGTAGTTCTCAAGTTCAGGCATATGTCTGACAAGAAACCGCCGATCCTGCCATACAGTATTGCCGCAGATGGGTGATTCGCCTTTCTTACAGTAGGATGAGATAAATTTGAGGGTTTCTTTTTCAGCATATGCGCAATCATAATGAGACGACCGAACAAGCTCAAGAAGACCGGAACTCTTATGATGATTCAGGCTCCATTCCTCCATTTGGCTGAGGATCTCTTCAGAATGATTGATGACTATATTTGGTCCCTCGGAAAGTATGTTCAGATGAGGATCTGTAATTATTGTTGCGATTTCCAGAATTACCATCTTTTCCGGATCAAGGCCCGTCATCTCCATATCAACCCATATCAGATTGCCTCTCAATTGTTGCCCCCTGTTTCTGTCGGTTATACGCTCTAATGAAGCTCCCCACCGCAAGCGGTGGGGTATCAAGCGGAATTGCGCCATAGCCTACCCGCCTTCGCTCTAAAGAGCTTCGGCGCGGTTCACCTTGCCATTCATCCCTGCGGCAAGCCGCAGGGTATTCTGGCGAAGGCGAATAAATACCGCTCAAATATAGAAAAAACAGCATGCAGTGTCAAAAGAAAAGGGGCAATCATTTGCTGAAACATGTTAATAAATTATACTGATTATCCGGTATTTTTACATAAAACCAATTTTTGTTGATTTTTTTCATCTTATCTGATTAGTTATCTTCGATTTATCATTAGCATTAGAAACAACGAGATCATACTAAATTAAACAATACAAGGTTTGCAAAACTGATATGCCAGACAGAAAAAAAGCCCACTTCTTCAGAAATCAATCTCCGCTTCTTCTAATTGCCATGTTTTTCATTCTGATCCTCTCAGGCTATGCCTTGGCTGACAAGGTTAAACAACCAATAGAAAATCAAAAACTTGTTCCGGATTGTCTTCTTCACTGGGCAAGCGGCCCTGATTATGCTGTTTTGGTCGATAAATCAAAGCATAAGGTCATGGTTTATGAAAGGAGCAATATATTTCAACCCTACAGGGTCTATAACTGTTCAACAGGTGAAAATAACGGCCCTAAAACAAAAAAGAATGATAGAAAAACCCCTGAAGGCATCTATTTCTTTACCAAAATTTTTGTTGAAAAAGAACTTGCCCCCATATACGGAACCAGGGCATTGCCACTGGATTATCCCAATATAATTGATCAAAAAGAGGGCAGAGGGGGCTATGGCATATGGTTTCACGGTACAAATAAACCTATCAAACCCAATGATACAAATGGGTGTATCGCAATGGATAACAGGGATATCGAAGAACTCACCAATCTTATAACATTATACGATACGCCTGTTATAGTAAGTCCTGAAATCAAGATGGTTCCCCCTGAAAGTCTTGAGGCGGACAGACAGGAACTGATGTCAATAGTTGAGGGCTGGAGGGCCTCATGGCAGGAAAAGGATGTAGACAAATATATGTCCTTTTACAGCCGGAAATTCACGTCTGGCTGGAAAAACTGGAAACAGTGGAGAGATTATAAAGCAGGCCTGGCAAAAAAATATAAGTATATCAAGGTTGAAGTCGATGACCTTGGTCTTCTGGCAAATAAGGGAGTAATACTGGCCACCTTCAGGCAGGAATACAGCACCCCCAGCTTTAACAGTTATGGGAAAAAGGCATTATACATCACCCGGAACAGCGATGAATGGAAGATAATCGGAGAGACCTTCAGAGAAGAAAAAGGACCGAAACCTCCCAAAAAGTCTGAGCCATTTAATACCAAAGAGATAGAATCACTGATTTATGATTGGGTAAATGCGTGGGAAAATAAGGATCTCGATAGATATATCTCATATTATGACAAAGACTTTAAATCCCGTGGGATGGATCTGAGCGACTGGAAAGAACACCGTAACCGGCTGAACATGAAATATAATTCCATACGAGTGGATATAAGCAATCTGAAGATCAAATTAGTTTCGGAAAACAGCGCTACTGTCAGCTTCAATCAAAATTATAAGGCTGACAGCTACAGCGACCGGGGCATTAAAAACATAACGCTAATAAGAAAGGGGGAAGATTGGAAGATCAGGGAGGAAGACTGGACTCAGACCAGAAAGAAAAACCGGCGCTGAGGAAGAAAAGTTACCTTAAGCCCAGAGAATTGACCATAATGGTTATTGGAAGTGTGGGCAGGATACGCTCGTTCACAATTACCCGCAGGGTCATCACCCTGGCATCAATTTTTCTGCTGGCATATATCTTTATTTCCCTTTATGTCTTTAACAGCTTTTTTGATCTTCGTTACAGATACGGTTCTCTGTCCGAAGAGGTGGAAAAGACCGCAGATCAACTTGATCAGCACAGGAAAAAACTGGTTCTTACCGAGCGGTATGTGGAAGGGCTTGAGGACTACATACGAAACTCCGAAGAAAGGGCCGGACAGGCAATCGAATCATCTTCGGAAGCCCCTCCAAAAACTGAAGTTGCCAGCAGGATTGTAGAGGATCTGACCGAAAAGGGTTCGGCGGGAAAAAGAACTTCAAGGGATGTCGATATCAGGGATATTGTTTTGCAAAGGGCGGATTCAGTCCTGGATCTTGAATTCAAGCTGGCAAATGTTAAATATGAAGAAAATCCCATAGAAGGATACATTCATATCATAGCCGCTGATAAAAATAATGGTTATCCACATGGATGGAATTATCGCAGCAATGAGATTAGAAACGGCATGCCAGTAAACTTCAGTCATGGTCAACCTTTTTTAATCCAGCGTTTTAAACCCTATCACCGGCAGTTTAACATGGATTCGGAATTAGAATTCCCAGCGTTAATAAAGATACTGATATATGACCGATCAGGGGATCTGATACTGAAAAAAGAGATAGATGTCGGTGATGTTTCATGAATAAGCAATGTTATATTCAATAAATAAAATGCCCAAATATGTCAGGATGAGCCGTTTTTTAATATATTCGGCCTTTATTTCTTTATTATTTATATTCACATCTTCGGGACTATCCGCAAAAGAACGCGAACATGAGATATACTTTCCAAACACAGTCTATGAGTTGAATGTCTACAGGATATACGGCAAAAATCCCGGAAAAACCCTGCTTCTTATAGGCGGCATACAGGGAAATGAGCCAGGAGGATTCTTATCTGCTGACCTCTATGCTGATATGCGCCTCGCTAAAGGTAACCTTATAGTTGTTCCCAGGGCAAACTTCTATTCCATAATTCTCAACCAGAGAGGGCCAAATGGCGACATGAACAGGAGATTCACCCATGAGGAAAGCTCCCTAAGTTCGGAAGACAAGATCGTTAACATCCTTAA